>NZ_JANPLS010000316.1:0-3281 GCF_031422475.1 Chamaesiphon sp. VAR_48_metabat_403 | reverse complement strand
AAAATATAATTAAAATAAATCGGTTGCAAAAGCCTAGACCAATATAACCCACACGGGGCGTTTTGTTGGGGGGGTACCCCCCAAAAAAACCACGACAAGACGGGGCACCCCTACAGGTTAATTGTGTAGCAGGGTGGTTCTATCCAATAACAGAAAAATGGATAAACCCTAGTGCTTAGTCTTCAACCGCCCGCGACTAAAGTGCTGGCTAACGGCAAAAGTCCACTTCAGTGGACTCAAAGATGTTTATTGCGGTGGATGAAACCACCCGGCTACAGGTTAATTGTGTAGTGCCCCTTGTGGGTACCCGACTATCTACGATTTTACTAACGATCGAGGCATATTTTGTTATTAGCAGAATCGAGGAAATAGTACCCCCTCGATTCCACGGAAGTATTTGGCTCTAGATACTCAAACGTTGATAAATCTCGTCTAGGTGCTTGAAGTGTTGAGTCGGATCGAAGCAATGCTCGATCTCGGCTGGGGTGAGATGTGCCGTCACGCGAGGATCGGTAGAGATAACTTTGCGGAAATCGCCATCGAGCGTATTCCACACGCTCATTGCATTCGATTGGACGATCGCATAAGCTTCTTCCCGGTTCAATCCTTTACCCACCAACGCTAATAACACGCCTTGACTGAAGACAACTCCACCATAACAGTTGAGATTCCGCGCCATATTTTCGGGATAAATCAGCAGATTCTTAATTAAGTTGGTAGTCTCGACCAACATAAAATGCGTAATGATGCAAGAATCGGGCATACAGACGCGTTCGACCGAACTATGCGAAATGTCTCGTTCGTGCCACAAAGCGACGTTCTCTAGGGCAGCGATCGCGTTCCCACGCAAGATTCGCGCCATCCCTGTCAACCGTTCGGAACGAATGGGATTGCGCTTGTGGGGCATTGCCGAAGAGCCTTTTTGCCCCTTGGAAAAGAATTCTTCGACTTCTAATACATCGGTGCGTTGCAGGTTGCGAATCTCAACGGCAAATCGCTCGATACTCGCACCGAGCAGAGCCAACACCTGGGCGAATTCAGCATGAATATCGCGAGAGATTACCTGAGTAGAAGCAGTGTCTGGAGTCAATCCTAGCTTCTGACATGCGATCGCTTCCGCACGCGGTTCGATATTGGCATAAGTACCCACCGCACCTGAAATTTTACCAACGGCAATAGTTTGACGCACGCGCACCAAACGATCGCGATTCCGCAGCATTTCCGCCAGCCAACCAGCTAATTTAAAGCCAAAAGTAATCGGCTCGGCGTGAATTCCGTGCGATCGACCGATCGTGACTGTATTGCGGTGTTTTTGAGCTTGATAGCGAATTGCCTGAATTGTATCTTCCAACCGAGCGAGAAGAATATCGGTACTCGCTACCATTTGGAGCGCGAGCGCGGTATCTAACACATCCGAGCTAGTCATCCCCAGATGGATATATCGCCCAGCCGCACCGACGTATTCATTCACGTTGGTGAGAAATGCAATCACATCATGACGGACTTCAGCTTCGATTTCTAAAATGCGATCGACATCAAATTTTGCTTTAGCTTTAATTTCATCGACAGCAGCCTGGGGAATATGTCCTAATTCGGCTTGAGCTTCACAGACGGCAATTTCTACTTGCAGCCAAGTCTGAAATTTATAAGCATCCGTCCAAATTTCACCCATTTCGGGCAGCGTATAACGTTCGATCACTTGTCCGTCACTTGAATTCAACTAACTCAGTATAGCGTTCGTTGGCGTAGCCTGTCCTAAGGACATTTCGGGCAGTGGATAACGTGCGTTGGCGTAGCATTCAATTTAACCAATGTATATCGGTCGATAGTGGTAGATTTAAATTAGATTAAAAAGTATATAAAAATCCTTAATCCAACGATTACGCGTTGGCACAACCGCTGCTTATGAATCGTCGCCTCAAAAAATTTACCAAACATACTTATTATGACAGAATCGAAATTAACAACGATACTACCAACACAGTTGGTAACTGCTGCTGAATTACCAGCTTTGCAGAGCATGAATATCCTTGTTGTTGAGGATGATGAAGATATACTCGCATTAATCGCAATTATGCTCGAACGAGCTGGGGCATCAGTGACAGCGGTTAGCTCTGCGAGTGCAGCACTGCTGGCGTTAGCGGCGCATCCTCACTACGATCTGCTCTTGTCCGATCTGGCGATGCCAGAGATCGATGGTTGGTCGTTAATCCGTCAAGTCCGGGCTTTGCCTGCTGAATCGGGAGGGAAAATTCCCGCAATAGCATTGACGGCTTATAGCAGCAAAAAAGATCGGAATATTTCTGAAATTTTTGGATTTCAACTACTGCTGGCTAAACCGATCGAGTCAGATCGATTGGTAGCAGGCATTATCAGGGTGCTGGGCCCCCTGAATTCTAATTTGCATCCGATCCTGCGGACGATCGACCCGTCAAAATGCTCACCATTTGGATCAGTCGATCGGGATCGATCGGTTTGGGTAGATGCATCCCAAAGCCAGCCGCGAGACTGAGTTTGCGTTCTCGTTCACTGACGTAGGCTGTAACTGCTGCTGCGGGAATCTGACCGCCAGCTTCGGCAGCCAACGCTCTCACCTGTCGAATCAAGGCAAAGCCATCTTCGTCTGGCATCCCAAGATCTGCCAGGAGTGCGTCATATCCGCCGCTAGAGTCGATTAGCGTGGTAATTGCCTGCTGTGTTGAGTTTGCGATCGTGACACTTGCGCCTGCGTTTTCGAGGATGTATTGGATCAGATCGAGAATATCTGCCTCATCATCCACGACGAGGATGCGTAAGCCAGTGAGATCGATCTCCTCCTGCTGCGGTGGCAATTGGGGTGGTACAACTGGAACTAGATTGCTCTCGGCGGCATCTAGCGGCAGTTGGACGATAATTGTGGTTCCTTGCCCTGCTCCTGCGCTCTGTGCCCGAATGGTACCGCCATGCAGTTCGATGATGTGTCGGACGATCGATAATCCCAATCCCAGTCCCTGAGTCTTTTTACTGCTGCTAGAATCACCTTGGCGAAACCTGTCGAAGATGTGGGGTAACAACTCTGCCTCGATCCCTTGTCCGGTATCGCTGACGCTAATCTGAAGATCGGTTGGGGAGGAAATCGATCTAATCTCAACTCTTCCGCCAGTAGGTGTGAATTTAATCGCATTCGTCAGCAGATTCCAGAACACTTGCCCCAACCTGTCGATATCCCCAAGGATGGTTATTGGGGTAAGATCGACACTAATTTGAATCGATCTGGCATCAGCAGATAGTTGGACGGATTC
>NZ_JANPLS010000315.1:0-26009 GCF_031422475.1 Chamaesiphon sp. VAR_48_metabat_403 | reverse complement strand
CCAGCTTTGAAGATGCGATCGCCAATAGCGATGTGCCAATTTTAGTCGATTTTTATGCAACTTGGTGCGGCCCATGTCAGATGATGTCTAAGATTTTAGAGCGAGTTAATATCGAACTAAACGGACAAATCAGAGTGATGAAAATCGATACGGATCGATATCCCCAAATCGCTTCTAGCCATCAGATTCAGGCATTACCAACGTTGGTATTATTTAAAGGTGGGCAATCTGTCGATCGAATTGAAGGTGTATTACAAGCCGAGCAATTAATCGATCGGATCGGTCAATTTTTGTAGATATAGTTATGTTTAATAGTCATTGTTTCGCTCATTTTTAGCCTCAATTTCCGTGGCTTTTTGACGATCTGTTTTTGCGCCAGATCGATCGCCAATTTGTTCGCGGATTTTGGCTCTCTCGATATAGGCTAATGTTGCAAATTTGGGTTCGCTAGCGATCGCCAAATCTAAATCTGTTAGAGCTAGCTTGCATTTTCCTGTTTATGCATAAAATAATATATAAGGATAAGGGTTGCAATAATAAAGCTCTTCAATACATCATAATAAAAATATTGTATACACTAAAAGACTCGATCGCGATTCTAATTATTGGAGACATGGATTAAATTGTCCGGCAAAACTTCTAATTATAAATAGTAAATCGATAATATATTATCGACTCACTATCCACTATTCCCTATTCCCTACTTCTGACTCACTTGTCGATCGTTAATATACTTGTAAGTCAACTTAGACACTGCCTGAACGAAATCGCGCGCGCGTAAATCGTTAAAAGAACGTCTGACAAAAATTCCGGCTAAATAGAGTTTGCCATTGGGCATTTCAATAATCCCAGCATCACCGATTAATCGCCCCAAAGTACCAGTTTTATGAGCGATTGCCGCACCTTTACCCAACCCAGCAGGGAGTAATTTACGATTCTCAGTTTGGTTGAGAATATCTAACACTTTACTACGGCTGGTTTCAGTAATTAGTTGGCGTTTGGCAAGCAATGCCGACAACCTGACTAAATCTGCGGGACTAGTCGTATTCTTGCCTTTAAAATCTCCTAATAGACGGTTGATGACCGTTTTTCGCAACCCCCAGCTTTTAAACTTACGATTGAGAGCCTGTCGTCCGCCCAACTTGTCGATAATCATATTCGTGCCAGTATTATCGCTAATGGCAATCATCATCGTGGCTGTTTTGAGCACGCTCAATTTCGCACCAGGACTATTTTGGAGTTCGCCCGAACCACTGGTAATTAAGTCTCGTCTGACCGTTAGAGTATCGTTGAGGCGCACTTGACCAGCATCGACAGCTTGAAACAATGCCATCAAAATTGGTAACTTGATCGTACTCGCTGCTGGGAAACTTTTTTCACCATTAATATCCAAATAATTACCCGTCTCCACCTCCATGAAAAACATTCCAGGGGAAAGGTAATCATATTTCGCCGCTAAGGTGTTAATTTGCCGCTTGAGGGCGGTCATTTCCTGCCCGACGGGTACGACACCAGCAAAGACTACCGGACTGACTGGGACGGGCTGAATGCGCCCCGTGCTGACAGTAGCTACACCTCGATCGATCGATCGCAATTTAATCGACCACCGGGAAGGTAAATCGCTACGAATGATAATGTTTTGCGGGCTAACTCCATAACCGGGTGCTAGTTCGATCACCAAGCGCGTATTATTGCTGTCTGACTGGGCGATTCGCACTTCTCGCACCGCCGCGCCAAATTTTTTGCGGACGGTAGCCTCGGTCATTTTGGTACCAGGTAAATCGACAACTAGGCGGTAAGGGCCATCGAGTAAGGTAGCTTTGGGTTGCACTCCAGTATCGGTACCAAAGTTTAATTGATTGCGACTGGCATCAAATTCCCAACCAGTGAATTTGCTTGCTTGTGCTGGTGCGGCGAATACTAGACACGCGCTGCTAATCAGTCCGGTCAGGAGCCAACTTAATTTCATAAAATGAGGAGTGTGATGTAAAGGTAGAGCGATGGTTTGACAGCAATGCTTGAATGGTAACTTTGGTTTTTAAAAATCGGGATTCAAAGGCACCGCGACGCAGATCTAACTATCGAATATCGGTACCGTTTGAGTTTTCACTTCAGATGATGATTAACACTATTCGGTTCCCGCCGTCAATTCGACTGGCTGGCTCGTTACCTCAAGATTGTCGATCTTAAAAAGACCGATCGCATACTGGGACTAATATTCAAGGTCGTTGACTAAATTTCTGTATCGATCGATATAGTCAATCGATCGAGATTGTCGTTATATTAAGAAGTATTACGGGCTTTAGGACTAAAGCCCGATCTGTGTATCCAACTCCATGAGGTCAGAGCCAATGACTACAGGCTTACAAAACTTTCCAGCCACTAGCACCCCCGAAGAATTACTCGTTGCCAATTTTTTTAAAGTTTCGGCGGGTAACTGGTTATCAGAACGACGGTATTACACTCTCCCCGATGGAGCTACCCAAGAGGTAGTTAGTGAGATTGCGATCGAATTTTTAGCAGCAGGCTCTCTAGAATTACAAGAATTAGCACGGTTGCACGGTTTAGACGATCTGGCTCTGACCTGTGGCAGTAAAATTGAGTGGGATAGTAAAGACTCCGTGACGGGGAAAAAAGCTTCCAAAGGAAGTACGTTATTTGGAGCGTTAGGAAATATTCTATATCGCGATCGCGGTTTTGCCACTCCGAAACCAATTACCGCGATTTACCATTTTCCCCATCTCGATACGCTCTGTCTAAAAACCGAATATCAAGGTTCGGTATTTGAGGAGGAAGTTAAATTGGTGGGTGACAAGTACCGCACTCGCCAAACAATTATCTCGCGCGCTGGCGAACAAGTCACGATCGGTCAATATTTAGAGAAGCGAATTAGGGTCTAAATACTCGCTCGGTAACTTAATCTGCATTTAAATTTAGGGTAGGAGTAATTCATTAATTATCCCTACCCTAAATTTTGAGAATTTTGTTGGTAATTTAGTTACCGATCGCACTCCGAGCCGACGATCGTTTTACTCGTCTACATTAAAATAGTGTTCCACAGTTGGGAATGGATCGTAGAAATAATGCAACAAATTTTTCCACTGTTGATATTCTGGCGATTGTCGAAAGCCGACCGTGTGGTCTGCCAATGTTTGCCAGCGGACGAGTAAGATATATCGATGCGATCGCTCCAGACAATGTTGCAACTCATGAGAAATATATCCCGGCATCGAGGCAATAATTGGCGATGCAGTTTTGAAGGCGGCTTCAAATTCGGTAGTTAATCCCGATCGAATGTCCAGAATGGCTACTTCTAAAATCATTAACTATTAATTAATAGGGCGGTATCGATCGATCGTACGATCTCATCTCGATCTCGATCGATATCGATCTCAATTGCTTCATCAGTAGTAGGTTCTTCGAGGGTATCGAATTGACTTTTGAGTAATTCTACCTTCGCAAAATGTCCTTGGCGATCGATTAATCGTTGAGAAATTAATTCGTAGCTACCTTTGAGGTAAATAAATTTGACAGCAGGATTGCCACTGCTGAGGAGATCTCGATAACTGCGTTTGAGCGCGGAACAGGCAAGCGAGGTCGGTCGATCGGCTTGTAACCATTGCTGAATCTCGATATGGAGGATTTGCAGCCACGGGAGACGATCGGCATCGGTAAGGGGTTCGTCGCGCTCCATTTTGGCTTTACTAGCCGGAGAGTGAAAATCGTCAGCATCGAACCAGTGCCAATGATGTTTGGTAGCCAGGGTTTCGGCGTTGGCAAAGCCTACCGGAGGTAATCGTGGTTTTGCCACAACCAGAGACACCCATGACAATGAAGATCTCGATCGGTATTTGTTGTTGCGTCAATGTTTGAGCATCGAAAATTAAGGAATGTAATTTTTTCAGTGAAGAGTTAAGATCGGTGTCCAAATGAGGATTATGATGAGAAAAATTGTAAAGTTTCGTAAGAAAGAGCAGTTATAACATTATGTCTATTCCTTTATTAGAATACGCTCCAACCACCCAAAATTCCCGGATTAAGGGTTATGAAGTGCCTGGGGACGAACAACCCAGAGTGTTCTCCACTGACAACTTGCTCTCTTCCAGTCAGATCGATAATCTGATCGAAGCTGCTTATCGTCAAATTTTCTTCCATGCGTTTGCATCCGATCGCGAACGGTTTCTAGAATCCCAACTCCGCAGCGGTCAAATTACCGTGCGCGACTTCATTCGGGGCTTGTGTCTATCTAACACTTTCACCAATAGTTTCTACAACCTTAACAGCAACTATAAATTCGTCACGCATTGCGTTCAGAAGGTGCTAGGACGCGATGTCTACAACGATGCCGAGAAAATTGCTTGGTCGATCGTCGTCGCGACTAAAGGTCGTGCTGGCTTCATTAACGACCTGCTCAACAGTGATGAATATCTAGAAAACTTCGGCGATAATATCGTGCCCTTCCAACGTCGGCGGGTATTACCTTCTGGTGCGAGCGAATTACCCTTCAACATCCAATCTCCTCGCTACGATGAATACTATCGCGGCAAACTTGGATTCCCCAAAATTACTTGGTCGGTTACACCTCGTAGCTCTCGCCCTGTGGCTCAAGCAACCAAAGCTGGCGATCCTTCAATGTTTGCAGAAATGGCTCAAAGTCTCGGCTACCGTGGTAATCAGCCCCAGTCGATCTCGGCTCTAAATCTAGATTATCAAAATCTAGTCCCCCGCCGCTAGATTAACTAACGCAAGTTGCTAGCGATCGTTGTTGAGTGTGGGGGTGTGGGGAGTAAATTAAAGCGAAATCCTCGTGAATCATCCTACACCCAATCCTCTTTCCACGATCGAGTAACAGGAAGTAACTTGCATTAACCAGATCGATCGGGTAAGGGTAATTCATGAATTACCCTTACCCTATGTTCGATAGGTACGATCGTTCCGAACTCCGAACTCCCATCTCCCGATAAAGTTTCACGATATATTAAGATTCCTCACCAAGATAGTATGCGAGGATTTAAATAGAGCTAGCCCGATTATATTTATCATCTAGTTTTGCTAGAAGATCGTCTACTAGCTGGTAACGATTTTTCAAGAACATCAACAGAGGTAATATTGTGAGTAGCAAGCGGATCTTAGTAGTTGATAACGAACCCTCGATCCAAGAAGTAGCTCAAATTTGCCTGGAAACTGTAGCAGGCTGGGACGTAAGTATTGCTGGTTCTGGATTGGAAGGATTGGCAACCGCCGAGAGAGAGCAACCAGATGCGATTTTATTAGATGTGATGATGCCAGGTATGGATGGACTGGATACATTTAGTAAATTGCAAGCTAATCCAGCCACTCGATCGATCCCGGTAATTTTATTGACGGCAAAAGTGCAAACCACAGATCGGCAAAGTTATACCGAACTCGGCATTCGATCGACGATCGCCAAGCCATTTAGTCCGCTAGAATTAGCTCAACAAATTGCCACGACTTTAGGCTGGAAGCTCTAGGGATTGAGAGAACAACTGTACTTCATCCCAGTGGTTTCTACAGTGTTTACTAAAATAGGTGCCGATCGTGAAAATTTTAGTAGTTGAAGATGATGTATTAGTTGCCCAAGCCCTAAAAATGACGCTAGGCGATCGTAAATATACAGTGGAAATCGCTAATGATGGGCAAACTGGACTAGATTTTATCGAGGCATTCGATTACGATCTGCTGTTATTAGATGCGATCTTACCCAAACTCGATGGCTTGAGTTTGTGTAGGTACCTGCGCTCTCGCGGTTACATGATGCCGATTTTGTTGCTGACGAGTAAAGATAGCAAACACGATCGGGCGATCGGTTTGGATGCTGGAGCAGATGATTATGTCGTCAAGCCCTTCGATCCTGAAGAGCTATCGGCGAGGATTCGCGCCCTGTTGCGCCGAGGTAACGATCGAGTGCAACCCGTACTCATGTGGGAGCAGCTTACCCTCGATCCCCGTAACTATGAAGTCACCTACCAAGATCGACTGCTCAATCTTACGCCCAAAGAATACGCACTGCTCGAATTATTCCTCCGTTACAATCGGCGATTATTTAGCTGTGGCGCGATTTTACAACATTTATGGACGTATGAAGATGCACCCAGTGAAGAGGCGGTTCGCACCCATATTAAGGGACTCAGACACAAACTCAGAACGGCGGGCGCGCCAGTAGACTTCATTGAAACCGTGTATGGAATCGGTTATCGACTCAAAGGCGATGCCAGCTCTGATTGTACGCTAGAACGAGTCAGTAATCGTTGGCGAAGCCTCCCGAAACGAGAATCGATCGAATTAGAAGATGCTCATTCCGAGCGGCTCCATCAACGGTCGATCGTCACCTCCGATCCGACACGCAGCAGCCAGCAACCGCCAGCACTAGATTCGCTGCAATTTTTGACAGAAATCTGGAACCGACACCACGCACAAACAATCGAACGCGTAGAAACGATCGATCGGGTAATTATCGCAATTGCCGATGGTTCATTGACACCAGAAATTCGCACTCAGGCTGAAAACTCCGCGCATACCCTCGCAGGTACCTTGGGTACATTTGGATTGATGCTCGGCTCTCAAGTCGCCAAGCAGATCGAATTATTACTTAAAGCAAATCCAGCACTGACACCAACACAAGTCATCGAACTGCAAAATGGCATCGTCCAATTACGGCAAGAAATTGCCAGTAAAAGCCCCAACCCCGATCTAGTTCAGATCCAGGCACCACAGCCGCCAGTACCGTGGCTGCTGGCGATCGCTAGTACACCAGATTTAGCCGCCTCATTAAGATCTGCAAGATCCGCCGCTAGTAATTTTGAGATCGTTACGACGACCGAACTCACTCCCAACCAGTTAGATCGATCTCCCAGCGCAATTATTCTCGATTTAGACTGTTTTCCCTGCATTGCTGATGGCTTGAGTGCCCTATCGGAACTAGAGCGAGATTATCCGCAGCTTCCCGTTTTAGTCTTGAGTCAAACCGATCTGCAAGCAAATTTTACGCCACGGGAGTTGACTTCCTCCCGAAACAAACGCAGCTTGGTGACGATCTCGTCGATCGACAGCACCGATAGTCTCTGGACTAGTACCGCAACACCTCCAAATCGTGCGGCTAGAGGTACCCAGCAGCTTCACCAGCGCATTGAAGTCGCACGGCGGGGGGTTAGACTGTTTTTATCCAAACCGATACCCGCTCGGCAAATCTTGGCGGCTGTCGATCGCGTCCTAGCGCAAGTTCGTGCCACTCAAGCAAAAGTGACAATCGTCGATGACGATCCTTTGCTGCTCGAAGGCGTGAGGGCATTATTATCGGTGCGGGGGATGACAGTAACCACACTCTCCGAACCTCGCCGCTTTTGGGAGACGCTAGCAGCTTCAAATCCCGACTTACTAATTCTCGATTTAGATATGCCTACTTACGATGGCATCGAACTCTGTCGCGCCGTCCGTACCGATCCGCAGTGGGCAACCCTACCGATTTTATTCCTCACCGCGCATACGGCGGCGATCGCTAGCGATCGGGTATTTGCTGCTGGTGCGGATGATTTTGTGACCAAACCCGCCAGCGATTCCACCTTAGTCACCCGCATCGTCAATCGACTCGAACGCATTGGGTTTTATCGACAGAATTAGTTGGAAGTTGGGAGCCAGGAATGTAAGGAATGAATATTCGGGATGTCTTAAATAGCTGTTATGATAGCTTTGACCGTACTCTTTAACAACATCAAGGCTAGAGAATAATATGGTGCAAGCACCTGTAGCTCCGGTGGTGCTAGTAATTCTAGACGGCTGGGGATATCGTCCCGATGTCAAGTGCAATGCGATCGCGCAAGCCAAAACACCCAACATGGATAGCCTGTGGGCTGTTTATCCACACACGCTCATCGATACTTCTGGACGTGCCGTCGGATTGCCAGAAGGTCAAATGGGTAATTCAGAAGTCGGACATCTCAATATTGGCGCGGGGCGAGTCGTGCCCCAAGAATTAGTCAGAATTTCTGATGCTGTCAAAGACGGTAGTATTTTAGACAATCCGGCACTGGTAAAGGTGTGCGAAGATGTCAAAGCACGTCAGAGCAAATTACACATCCTCGGACTTTGCTCCGATGGTGGAGTCCATTCGCATTTAGACCATTTAATCGGCTTACTCAAGCTAGCCCAACAGCAGCAGATTAGGGAAGTTTGCCTGCACGTCATTACCGATGGACGCGATACCGATCCGCGCGATGGGTTGCTAGCTGTTGAAAAAATTGAAGCGGCGATCTCCGAAATTGGGGTCGGTAAAATTGTGACCATTAGCGGTCGTTATTATGCACTCGATCGCGATAATCGCTGGGATCGAGTTAAATTAGCTTACGATAATATGACCGATCCGGTCGTTGGCACGGGGGAATCTGCCGCCACCGTTCTCGCCGACAGCTATGCCGCAGATAAAACGGATGAGTTTATCCTCCCCACCAGAATCGCGCCAGGAGCGATCGAAGCTGGTGATGGGGTCATTTTCTTTAACTTCCGTCCCGATCGGGCTAGACAGCTTGCTAGTGCCCTTGTCAGTCCTCAATTTACGGGCTTCGATCGCAATTTAATTCCCGATCTCACTTTGGCGACATTTACACAGTACGATGCGACGCTATCCGTACTAGTTGCCTTCGAGCCGCAACAACTCCAAAACCTGTTGGGCGAAGTTATCTCCGCACGCGGTTTACAGCAGTTCCGGGTGGCCGAAACCGAAAAA
Source organism: Chamaesiphon sp. VAR_48_metabat_403 (assembly GCF_031422475.1). Classification (NCBI taxonomy): domain Bacteria; kingdom Bacillati; phylum Cyanobacteriota; class Cyanophyceae; order Gomontiellales; family Chamaesiphonaceae; genus Chamaesiphon; species Chamaesiphon sp. VAR_48_metabat_403. Next base: position 17,269 of record NZ_JANPLS010000315.1, on the reverse strand, counting down.
TACGCTCACGTCACCTATTTTTTCAATGGTGGGCGCGAAGAACCTCTCCCTGGCGAGGATCGGGAATTAATTCCCAGTCCGCAGGTGAGTACTTACGATCGCGCCCCAGCCATGTCGGCATCGATAGTTACCGACACGGTGTTAGCCGCACTCGCCAAACAGCAATACGCACTGATTATTGTCAATTATGCTAACCCAGATATGGTCGGGCATACGGGTAAAATGGCACCAACGATTCAGGCGATCGAAACTGTCGATAATTGTCTGGGTAAGTTATTAGAAGGCGTGAGTAAAGTCGGTGGGACAACCCTAATTACCGCCGATCATGGTAATGCTGAATATATGTGCGACGAACGGGGCAACCCGTGGACGGCACACACTACCAGCCAAGTACCATTGATTTTAATTGAAGGCGAAGGTCGCAAACTATCCGGACACGGTACCGATGTCACGCTCCGGGACGATGGCAAATTAGCCGATTTAGCCCCGACAATTTTAGAGATTCTCCAGATTCCGCAACCTGTCGAAATGACTGGTAAATCGATAATTGTACCGACGCTAGTTGAATTTCAACCTACTCGATCTCCCATGCGCGTAGGGGTGTAAGATCGCGGGCGGGGGAGGATGGATAAATTCCCCCTTCGTCCATCCTCCATCACTTCTACCCGTTGGCGTAGCCTCTGTGCAAGAGAATCGCCGCCATCCCGATTTGAGAAGAATCGGGATACAATAGATCGATGACTAATTAAGATTTAAGTTTGTTGAATGAATACTGTTAATATTATTGAAATTATTTGGTGTGTATCGGCATTTGGCTTAACAGCTATGGTGCTACTCCACAGCCCCAAAGGTGATGGACTCGGGGGGATTGGCGGTCAAGCTCAGTTATTTAGTAGTACCAAAAGTGCCGAAAGCAGCCTCAATCGGGTTACGTGGGGTCTGTTTTTAGTATTCATCACACTCACAATTATTCTCAGTGCTGGTTGGCTCACAACTGCGCCCGTCCCAGTAGCCGCTCCACCAGTAGTAGTTCCTTAACAAACTCGCAATTTATCTCAATCTCGAATCCAGTAGGGGCGATCGATCGATTACCCCTATTTCGCACATATTTCCATGTTGGCATCAACCAGCCGCCCTAAGTGGAGCGAGAATTTCGCCGTAGAGGCTTTCGATGCGATCGATATTACCTTTAAGGGTATAAGTACTTAATACACGTTGGCGCGCCGATTTGCCTAGCGTTTCGCGCCATGCGGTATGTTCGCGCAGGAGGGGTAGAATCGTTCTCAGTTGCCCAGACACACCTTGAGTATTGATAACTACACCCGCGCCGCCAGCAATCACCGAAGCATCCGCGCCTGCATCGGTAGCTACACAGGCAATTCCACAAGACATTGCTTCCAATAAAGACAGCGAAAGACCTTCAACCAAAGAAGGGAGAATAAAGACATCCGCGCCGCGCAGAATCTCAATTCGGCGCGCATCATCTCTAATTGCCCCCAACCAGACCACACCATGTTCGCTAGTATAAAATGGCTCCAGATTGGGTCTATTCGGTCCATCGCCTACCAGTAAAAGCTTGCAACCATAGTTGCTCATATTGCAGTATTTCCAAGCCTTGAGCAGGGATTCGACATTCTTTTCTGTCGAAATCCGACCCTGATAGACATAAATTTGACGAGCGTTAAATTCGGCTTTGATATTGCTCGTACCTGGAGTATATTTCTGTTCGTCAACACCATTGGGAATAACGATAATTCGCTCTTTGGGTACGCCGAGTTTGACTAATAAATCTTGCTGTTCTTCACAAAAAATAATCGTTCGATCGTATCTGGCTAAAAAAGGCGCGTAGAGTTGATAGGCAAGTAATTGAGTCGTTGAAGTCACATTTCGCCGTTTCCCATCGTAAGGCGTGTGAAATGTGGAAATTAGCGGTAAATCTAGCTCTTGACAAATTTCTGGCAGCAAAAAGTCTAATGGTGACAAACTCAAAGAAGCATGGACGATATCTGGTTTCCTCCGGCGTAGCGATCGTTCGAGTACCCGTTTTGCCCTAATCGTGGGGATCGTAAATACTTGAGATTTGTATAAAAAGGGTAGTGGTACTTCATCGCCATCAGCTTTAGTGTCAGCAAAATGCATGAAACTGACCTTGTGCCCGCGATTAGTTAGAGCCGTGGTAATTTCTCGACTATAGGTAACATTGCCACAAAAAGGCGTTTTTTTTCCCAGCCACGCGATATGCATTTTTCGTTAAATCGATTCAGTACTCAGTAAACTCGGATATTTAAAAATCAAACATTTAGTAATTATTAAATATACCAGTAAAATCTACCAGACCGATAGAGGCAATATGACAGAGGGCGAGCTGTCATAAGCGGGGAGCGGGGCGTTGGGAGCGGGGAGCGGGGAGAGGGGAGTTGGGAGCTTATTTAAACATCGGGTTTGTGGGGTAGCTCTAGAGGAATACTGCCTAAGATGCCTTTGCGAAAATCATTGAGAATTAGATGAGATGTGCGTTCTAAGTCGCCGCGATACTTTTCATTGGCGAGGTGGTGGAGATATTCTTCACCGCTGAGAGTCATGGGAATCGAACCGTACCTGTCGTTCAAACCTTCGACGTAGCCTAATTCTTGACATAATTCAATGAATGCTGCTGCCATACTCTGTCGATCGTAGCCAGCTTCTCCAATATCATCGCAGATCGCCAGCTTCACCGCTGCTGCTTGGTCGTTTAATCGTCCGGGAATGATTCCGGGTGCATCTAATAACTCTAATTGGTCGGAAATTCGCACCCATCTTAGTGCTTTAGTCACGCCAGCCCGTCTGGCACTTTCGACTACGCGCTTATTGAGCAACCGATTGATTAAGGCTGATTTCCCCACATTGGGAAACCCAATCACCACCGCCCGCACTGGACGCGGTAACATCCCCCGTTCTTTACGTTTTTCATTGATGGCTACCCCTACCGATTGGGCAGCTTTAGAGATAGCAATGACACCCGTACCCTGTTGAGCATTGGCAAAAAACGGCTGCTCGCCCTGCGAGACAAACCATTCCGTCCACAACTCTCGCACTGTCGGCGGAATCATATCGACCCGATTTAAAATTAGTAATTTGTGTTTGTTACCAATCCAGGTTGCGAGTAATGGGTGATAGGTAGCAAAGGGAATTCGTGCATCGCGTACCTCTAGCACCACATCAACTTTTTTTACCTGTTCTTGAAGTTGGCGTTCGGCTTTGGCAATATGTCCGGGATACCATTGAATCGCAGGCATTGGCATGATAAACAGTTCTTACATTATTCAGTTACCAGTTTAACCGCTCGGATCGAACTTAATATGAGTGGATAGTGAATAGTGGATAGTGAATTTGGACGCTTGCGTCCTTTTGCCTTGCCACTCGTCGCACACTCCCCATACTTAAAAACTATAACTAGCAACTCACGTTAATACTGCCTAAGTTAGAGCCGAGCGAAATTTTGTAAATATTTTATCAGTTTGACTATAAAGCGATCGACCTTATCTAATACTAGAGGGTTGAGGTATCAGGCAATTTTATCCAGGGTAGCACCCGATCGAATCTGAATTTATAAATCTAATTAAAATAATTTTATTAACATGACACAACAAACAGTTGTAATTACTGGAGCCTCTTCGGGTGTAGGCTTGTATGCTGCCAAAGCGATGGCAAAGCGGGGCTGGCATGTCGTAATGGCATGTCGAGATTTGGCTAAAACCGAGACAGCCGCACAATCTGTCGGCATGTCGCTCGATAGTTATAGTATCGTCCATATCGATTTGGGTTCTTTAGAAAGTGTTCGCAAGTTTGTGGCAGATTTTAGAGCTACAGGTAAATCTTTAGATGCATTAGTCTGCAATGCAGCGGTATACTTACCCCTGCTCAAACAGCCGCTGCGATCTCCAGAAGGTTACGAAATCAGTGTTGCGACCAATCATTTCGGTCATTTCCTGCTGTCTAATTTGCTCCTAGACGACTTAAAAGCGTCATCGGCACCAGATAAACGTTTAATTATTTTAGGCACCGTTACAGCTAATTCTAAGGAGTTAGGCGGTAAGATTCCGATTCCCGCACCTGCGGATTTAGGCGATTTGCAAGGATTGGCGGCAGGATTTAAAGATCCCATCTCGATGATTGATGGCAAGCCATTTAAGGCGGGGAAGGCGTACAAGGATAGTAAGCTATGCAATATGATGACGAGTCGGGAGTTACACCGTCGCTATCACGAGCCGACAGGAATCGTCTTTAATACCCTCTATCCCGGTTGTGTCGCCGATACGCCGCTATTTCGCAATAGTTATCCGCTATTTCAAAAGATCTTCCCATGGTTCCAAAAGAATATTACAGGGGGTTATGTGAGTCAGGAGCTAGCAGGGGAAAGGGTGGCGCAAGTAGTTGTCGATCCTGAGTTTGGGCAGTCTGGAGTGCATTGGAGTTGGGGCAATCGCCAAAAAGCAGGGCGCGAGGGCTTCGTACAAGAGTTATCGGATAAAGCTAGCGATGACAAAGCCGTCAGAATGTGGGATTTAAGCGAGAAATTAGTCGGATTGAGTTAAACTAGTTTTGCATTTTCGATCGAACAATATGCACGATCTCATCAACCAATTAATTACCGCTGCATTAGCCGCCGTCGATCCATTTACAGCCATTCAAAATCACTTGCGGCTGGATGGTGAAAATTTAGTTATTGGCGAGCGCGTTATTAATTTAACCGTTGGCGTAGCCTCTCGGAACGAGAATCGCGATCTTCGTTGCATTGCCGTCGGTAAAGCTGCCGTACCGATGGCTCGATCGATACATTCACTGCTCGGTAGTCGAATTTTGCAAGGATTAGTCGTTACTAAATCCGACCATTTACAGGATGTTAAATTTCCTGAAAGTTGGGAAACTTTAGAGTCAGCACATCCAGTTCCTGACGATCTCAGTTTACACGCTGGCGATCGCGTGTGGGAATTGCTCGCCGATTGTACCGATCGAACTTTAGTGCTAGCTTGTATCTCTGGTGGTGCTTCTGCCTTAGTAGTCGCACCGCATAATTGGAATGCTTTAAATCGACTTTTAACCAGTCCGCCGACTGCCGAAATTAGTGAGGAAACTCAACAATTAATTCAGTCGGTTTTATTGAGTAGTTCGATTGATTTTAGCACTGTTAATCCAGAACAAAACATCTCGCTGCCAGCATTACAAGCGATCGGCACCGCATTATTAGGGAGTGGATTATCGATCGAGAAAATTAATGCCGTGAGGTCGCAGATCGATCGATTAAAAGGTGGTGGCTTAGTCGATCGAGTGGGCGCAGGTAAAGTCATCGGGCTGATTTTATCGGATGTTATCGGCGATCCGATTGGCTCGATCGCCTCTGGTTTAACCGATCGTCCTCATGCTGAGAATATTCTAGTCGGCAATAATCTTCAAGCTTGCGAAGCTGTAGCAACATTAGCTCGATTGATGGGATATAATCCCCAAATTGTAACTACCGAATGGGATGGAGAAGCGCGAGATAGAGGCGAAGAAATTGCCAGAGCAATTATTACCCAACCTGCTAAAACTATTTTAATATATGGTGGCGAAACTACAGTTAATTTACCAAAAAATTGTACTGGTATCGGCGGACGGAATACCGAACTAGCCTTGGCAGCCGCCATCGAACTGGCAATTAACAAAATTCCAGCTTGGATAACTACACTCGCAACCGATGGTACCGATGGTCCGACGGATGCAGCAGGCGCGACCGTAAATGAAACGACGATCGATCGCGCTTTAGCATTAGGATTAGATGCTCGATTGGCACTCGATCGACATGATAGTTATCCATTTTTTAAACAATTAAAAGATCTCCATATTATTGGAGCGACAGGGACTAATGTGGCCGATATTACGATCTCAATTCGTCCGTAAACAGCTCCATTAGATTCAGTTATGTCAGTTCAAAGTTAGCTTGGTGGAATGGATTTAGCTTATGGATGGTGGTAATTAATTTACTCAATAAAAAAAGTCTGAAAGACAGTGGCATCAAAGGTTAGCAGTATTCATCATCACAAATGACATATGGAGGGATAGAACAAAAAGTCCCCACTTATTAACTAAGTGAGGACTTTTAATTCAGTCTTTAAATTGAGAGCGAGAGATTAGTTGAAGTTAACTAAATTTCTGGCTGGTAATCCGACGTTACTAGTATTGACTGGCAATAAACTAGCGACTTGAGGTGCAGAAGTTAGGGGTTGAGATCCGAGAATCAAACCACCGAGACTATTACGACGATCGACTACCATCCAGGGCTGTTTCGCGTTAGGTGCTAAAGTTGTGGTGTAATCACGCTGGTTGCTAGCAATGATGGTGGAGAATTTCTTCTGAACCCGTTTGGTTGCTACTACATCTCGAACGGGATTAAACTGCTTGGCAGTCAACATCGTTTCGCCAGGAATGCTAAATTTAGGTACGTTAGTGTACGCTTGAGCGGTAGCCAACTGTAGGCTGGCTGCATTAACCGAGGGTAATGCAGGGGTGCTGGGAGACACTAGCTGTCTGAGAGCTACTAATGAATTAACTTTGTTGACTTTTGTTTTAGCTGTCGATGCCGAAGCTATCACTGGCTGACTGTTGAGGTTATTACCTAACAACTGTTGGAGTCCCGAAGGAATGTTAGCAATCGGATCGAGAGACTTGTAGGGAGCTGCGGCTGGATTTGCTTTAGCTTGGGGTAAGATCGTTTTAGGTACTACAGCCTGAGGCTTGGTAGTCGGAATACTGGCAATCGGGCTGAGATCGACGACTGGAGGAGTTTTCGTCACTACAGGAGTCCGATCTAGCTTCTGCATCAATTCTGGACGGACGACGGGATACGGATCGATCGCAGTTTTAGCTGCCATCATTGCCGATAATGGTGTCGGTGCGCCGATTTCGGTAGTAGCAGCGATTGGCTGAGGAACGGTTTTTCCAGTAGGTACAATTTTACTAGCTACACGGGCATTACTGTTGCCAATATACAATCCTGGCACTGGGATTGGAGCTTGGGGATTGATGGCTTGGGAGAGTGCCGCAGCAACAGAGTTTTTAGCATACTGCGGCTTAGCCTGTTTGGTGGCTTTTGCTGCTATCTTAGAAGACTTCATCGATGGCGAGATAAAGCTAGCTACAGCATTACTACCGACCTGAGGCGTTTTGAGATTGGCAGTAGTAGCTGGCAGACCAGGGGAGGTTATCGAGTTCATCGCAAGCCTGCGGACTGCCATATCTGGAGTTAGAGCAATTGTGCTCGATAACTCACGATCGATTCTAGTCCCATTCAACTTCATGGCACTCCACTGGGAGACCTGAGTTGGTGTTTTAGCAGTTGTTGGATTCCGAACTGCTGCTGGTTTGGATGCTGCGTAGGTACACAAGGGGTTAGATAGCACTAATGCTGTTCCCAGGACACCAAGACTAGGTTGCAACCAGGTAAGCCAAATTTTTAACATCTTGAATTAGCTCTATGTAATGGAAATTTTTAGTTACTTTTACTTACTTGGTAACTGTCTTCTCCAAATGGATTTTGGCTAATCCCGATTTGAGGAGATTTCGGCTACTTGCAAGCAAAGGCTAGAGTGAAACCGTACCTGCTTTGCTCAGTCAATCGGCATAGAAAACAACGGTATTGTTAGAAAAATTTTACCTTACTACCCGCCTGAATTTGATTGATTGTAATGATGATTTTTGAGGATAACCTTCACTCTTTCTCAGTCCAAATGCAATTAAGAGAAGTTGGCAATGTTGCGCTCTAACAACGCTATTGTATCATGTTTTTTTTACACCCCCATCAGTATTTATGCTGGTATCCGCCAGATACAAAGCTCGCCTACGCGATTGCCTGTGGCTAAGTACGGGTGCTGGGGATACCAACTGATGCTAGTAAATTCACTGAGGTTCGACCGATTCTCGTTCCGAGAGGCTACGCCAACGATAATCTGCTCGATTTCGCCATTTTCCGCCCAGAGACAAGCATATCCATCAGCTCCGCCCGATACCAATTTGGGTGTATTTGGATGGGCGATGAGGGTAGAGATAATACCTTGATGTCCTTCTAATAATCGACCGTTCCAAGTGGTGGCATCCACACTTAACTGCCATAGCACGATCGTCATGCCACTGGCTACCGCCAGACAGTGGTTATTTGTGCCTACCAGCCACGCAAGCTGCCGAATTTTGCCAGAGCAACCAGTCAGCGTCCAGGACTCATCAGGCTGCTGACGATCGCAAATTGTCAGGGTGCGATCGAGATTACCCGCCGCTAGATAGCGACTGTCTCCAGACCAGGCAATATTGATACTCGCGGTATTGACATTGATGCTCGATGGTGGTAATTTTGGCTGCTGAAGCGTCCAAATCCGTATACCTTTATACCCAGCTACTGCTAGCTCTCCGCCGTGAGGATGCCATGCTAGGTCGAAAACAGAGGATCGATCGAAGTTCCAGGTATTAATTGCTGTTTTGGCTAGCGGTGTCCAGATCTGGATCTGTTTGCCAGATCCAATTGCCAGTAATGACTGGTGGGGATGCCAACTCAAATGCTCGATCCAGGTGCCGATGTCGATCGTCTGGACTAGTTGGGGCGGTATCTGGGTGTCTTCACAGTTCCAAATGAATAATTTGCCAGCTTGTCCGCCCGCTGCCAGCCATCGACCGTCGGCACTAAAACTAGCCCGCTCGATCGATAACCCATCTGCTGGCTTTAAGGTGACTAATTCTGCTAACCCAGCATTCCAGAGAACTTCGCCTGCTGCGGAGCTTGCAACCCAACTACCACCTGTGGGCACATAGTTTAAATCTGTTACCAGATCGCTCGATCGACCACTCCATACTAGCTCTAATTCCGATTCTAGATTTTCGGTCAAGAGGTTAGATAAAAATAAATGTAAACAAATTACCAGTAGTAGTATCTAATCTGAGAATTTCAAGTTAGGATTACCAATACTGGTATTTTTAAGATATGGCTCAAGTCAGACTTGAACTGACGACCAAGGGCTTATGAGTCCCCTACTCTACCGACTGAGCTATTGAGCCTTGCGTTTTAACGCTTTCCATCATAACATATAAAAACCGAATTTAGCCACCACGATCGATAAATATTTTAGGTAGTGGCTAGATGGCAAGTACAAAGTCCAACTTGCCGCAACGGTAGATGCGAACGAATCGCCCGAAACCAGCGATCTGCCGAATCCAACCTGCCGACTTAGCTATTAGCAGGTAAATGCGCGATCGGATTGACCGCATTGCCGCCACTGGGGCGAATCTCAAAGTGTAAATGCGAACCAGTACTGCGTCCGGTACTACCCATCCGGGCGACGAGCTGACCCTGACGGACGGTTTGACCGACAGAAACCGATAACTGACTGTTGTGACCGTAGCGGGTGGTCGTACCATCAGCATGTCTGATTTCAACTAAATTACCATACCCACCCGATTTCCAACCAGCAGTAGTGACGATGCCATCCGCAGCAGCATTAATCGGCGTGCCAATCGGCCCTGCGATATCGATCCCTTTGTGAATGCGACCCCAGCGACGACCGAATTTGGACGTGAGGGTACCTGCGGCGGGCCAAGTAAAGCCGATGCTGGTTTCGCCAGTTCTGCCCGGTTCGCGCTCTTCTGAGCCGCCAGGTTCTCCTTCAGCACCATGACCAGGGTCGCCATAAGGTGAAGCGGTAGCAACGGCTTTAAAAGTTTTGGTTTTGGGTGGAGCGACATCGATGGGGACGGAAGCTTCGCCGTTAAATTGCAGGCTATTGCTGATGGGAGGATTGGTAGCTGGTAACTGGTACCCACGAGGCGAAGAAACTGCTTGAGCGACGAGCGTTGAAGCTGGTTGAGAATATTGTGCCTGCATCTGCGAAACATCGCGGCGATACTGGTCGGTATATCCAGCTTGGTTTGTAGGTACTTGCGATCTGGTTGCCGATTCTTCGGCGGCGGCGACTGTGTTGGGGTAATTGGCGGGGATGCTGGTTATCCCCATGAGTAATGCTAATCCAAGCATTACGGCTGAGGTGCGGCTCCGATGATTACCAAACGCAGAGGCAATTTTATTTGATACTGAGGATCGATCGAGAGTTGGTGTGGATCGGTTCGGTAGTACTTCTAGATCGACATTCGGGGCAAGAATTAATTGAGCTTTCTGTGTAGTTTCTGATTTCAAAAAAAATGACCTCCTAATTTTGACTACAACGGCAGCCAGTATAGATAAATTGAAGCTGAATATAATGTTAGTTTCTCACTGACTTTGGACTCCGATCGTGGCAGCTAGTGTTTATCGATACCACAGTGGTTTACGTGCTAGCCAAATCTGATGAAATGGATATATTCAGGTTATGTCCATTGGATCGATTGATTATCGTCGATCGCTCTGTGTGATGGAGATTGACAATCTCTAGAGTAACTTTAAGTTATGACGAAACAATTTGCAAGTTTTTTCTTGAATTCGATTCTAAGGGTAGCCTGCTCTAGCAGGATTGGTAATTTGGTATCTCAATTAATTTGCAAATATGAGCTTCCGTTGAGGTGGAAGCGATAATTCAATCAATTAATTCATTCTCTCAAGCCGTTGATATACATGACTTTAATCAACTAACGCCTAAATTGGCAACCGTGTATTTGCGGAAAGATATTTTGCTAATTAACATGCTTGGATTGCAAAACACAATTTTTTTTAACGATTAGTGATTTCGATCGCAATTATCCACAGAATTTTTAATGTGTTGAATAAGCAATCGATAATTTAATCTCGATCGATTCACGAATTCATTGATATAAATTTCTTATCTAAAATTAGCAGGTCTCGATCGGCAATTTGCAAGTTAACAATTCAAACAACCGATCGACATGTAAAAATCAGGCTGAAATCTCAGCCTGGACGGGAATCCGTACTTATCGGTTCTTGCTAATACGCACCCAATTGGCGGCGAGCTTCAAATAGCCCCACCGCCGCACTCACAGACAGATTCAGGCTTCTGACACCAGGCTCGCTCATGGGGATATAAACAGTCGCGTCGCAATGTTCGAGCATTTGTGCTGGTAGTCCATTGGTTTCGCTCCCAAACAGCAACCAGTCATCAGCTTGAAATTTAAAGTCAAAATGGCTGTCCGTACCCCGAGCGCTAAACCCCACACATCTTCCAGGCTGTTGGAGCTGGAATTCAATAAAAGCCTCAACCGACGGATGAATTTTGAGGCTAACATAAGGCCAGTAGTCTAATCCAGCACGTTTGAGATAGCGATCGGTAATTTCAAAGCCTAATGGCTCGATCAGGTGTAATTGGGTACCAGTAGCCGCACAAGTGCGAGCGATATTGCCAGTATTTGGGGGAATTTGCGGATGGACTAAAACTAACTGAAGCATAAATTCAAAATCGGCGATCGGGAAATTGGGCGGGTAGTCAATTTGGCGGATGAAAGGTAGCTTAAAGCACTACTGATTCAGTGTTAGGGGGATTGCAGCTCTCAATTGCAATCTTTCGTAATATATAGATTTTCTTTATATTTGCCAGGTGGGGCGATCGATTGGAATTTTAAATACATTTGTTAAGTTGCCGGATTATGTGTTTGAGCGCGGGGAGCGGGGGACTGGGGGACTAGGGGACTGGGAATCGATCTATTCTATTCTTCCTCCCACACCTCCCACACTCCCCGCTCCCCGCTCACATCTAGGCTACAGATTGACAGATGTAGCGATCTAGTTCGACTTCTTGGCGCTCGACTTGGGCGATGGCTTGGATGAGTACAGATCGAGCATCGCCAGACTGCTCGAAATTGCGCAACCATTGTTGAGCGGTATTACCTTCGCGGAGAATTTTTTTGACGGGGGAGAGGAAGCAGCTAAAGCCGCGTTGTTTGGCAAATGGATGTACTTCTGCGTAGAGTTCCTCGATCCAGTCGTGGGCGGTAATCGATCGACCGTCTTGCCAATGTTGTAAAGTGGCATCGAGACTAGATTTAGCAACAGCCATTTCGTTAGCATCGGCGAGTTCGACTAAATCTGAGGCAGATAAACTACTCATCACTAACGGATCGAGATTGGGATCGGCAATGAGCTGCCACAATCTCGCTTCAATTAGGCTGGTAACGGCTAGTAAGGCGATCGGATCGATAATCAGGTCGCAAATCCTCAACTCCAACCGATTGAGGTTGTAGGGGCGGCGATCGCCATTAGGGCGCACGGAAGACCACAGGTGACGCACATTTTGCATGGTCTTTTGGGCTAATTGCTCGTTTACCCATTCAATGTGGTGGGCGTGACTGGCAAATAACGGTACGTGTTGGGGTGTTTTGGGGAACAGTCCCCAGCGGGTGGAGTGATAGCCCGTCGGCGCGCCATTGAGAAATGGCGAAGCCGCGCTCAATGCCAAGTACAAGGGAGCTTCAACTCTTACCAGCCGACAGGCGCGCATCAGTAATTCTGGATCGCTAATGCCAATATTGATATGGACGCTAGCCGTGACGACATTGGTACCATAAGTCTGCTCGATATAGGTATGATAGGGATTCTGAGGATCGGAGCGATAAAAAGTATCCGTACCGCCGAGAGATAATGTGCTACCCGGAATCAGGGTATAGTTGCCAATCTCCTGAAGATACGCCCGTAACTGACGACGTGGCAAAACTAAAGCACATAGCAGTCGATCGTACGAAGTAAACGGTGCGGTAGTATATTCAACATTCCGACTATCCGGCTCGATAATAAACCCATCCAAATCCGCCACAATCCGATCGGATAAACCGACAATCTCTCCTTGGGGTGTGCCCGTGTAGACTTCAATTTCAAATCCTTTGGAAAGTAGCATAAAGAGTAAGGAGTAAGGAGTAAGGAGTAATCGGAGAGCAAGCGGTACAGAACCAACTGTCGATCGTAGATTATCTAGACAAAACCGTTACGATTGTCGATGCAGTACTAATATTCAGTATAAACCCCCAAACCATCGCCCCAACGTCCGATCTTGTCTTCTAACTTCTAACTTCTTACTTCTTACTCTCTTCCCTAATGTCCAGCGATCGCCGATAATTGGGGACTAAGGTAAAAATCACAAAGCAAGCAGCACGACATAAAATAATGGGAGCGATCTGGGAAATAGATTTTTACTCACGCCCGCTAGTGGACGATCGGCAAAAAAAAGTCTGGGAATTGTTAGTGTGTGAAAGCCCATCAACGACGCAACAGTCGCCCGATAGTTTATTTCGCTACGCACAGTATTGTCCGAGCGATCGCGTTAACTCGGTGTGGCTGGGCGAAACTTTACAAGCAGCCATGCTCGCAGCCGGAAAGTCGCCCCAGCGGATTCGCTTCTTTCGGCGACAGATGAATAATATGATTACCAAAGCTTGTAAGGATATTGGCATTCCCGCCGCAGCTAGCCGCAGATCGATCGCTCTCCAGCAATGGTTGGACGATCGAATGGAGCATTTTTACCCTAATCAGCCCAACTATCAAGCAACAACGACAACCTCGGTGCAGATGTTCTCCGATCCGCCCCAACCGCTACCAGCAGCTCTGATCGGCGATAAGTGGACATTTGCTAGTTTAACCGCCGAGCAGTTTGCAGATATGAGCGATTGGCAAATTGGATTTGGCGAAGCTTTCCCGCTCGAAATGCTAGGAGTGACACCAGCAATGCAAATTCCTGGTTCGATCGTCTACTCTGCTCGCGCGGTACCAATTGCGGCTTGGATGTCAGGGTTAGAAATAGTTTCGGTTCGGTATCAACCAGCACCAAAATCCAGATTATTATTAGAAACAGGAGCCACCGAAAGCTGGATTCTCGCCAGCCTTGATGGTGCGACACAACAAGAAGCCGCCCGATTTGAACTGAGCAAACAACAAGCCAATGGAGTCCACTTTATTGCCGTTCAATCTTCCCCCGATAGCGAAGAATTTGCCGGATTTTGGCTCCTATACGAACCAGTTGAGAGTTAATAGCTCCATGTTGCGAATAGGGGATAGGCTTTAGGCTTTAGGGGAAAAGGGTAAAGGGTAAAGGGTTTTAGGAGAACTGCGTTCTTTAGTTTTTCTCCTCCCACTACGGTGGTACAGCCACACCCCCCACACTCCCCACACTCCCCACACCCCCCACACTCCCCGTCCCCCAGTCCCCCCAATCCCCCAATGGATATCGCCGAACAACTTTTAGATCTAGCTACCAAAGCGGGTGCGGAAGCAGCAGAAGTTTATCAAGCCAAATCCTTAGCCCGTCCGGTATTCTTTGAAGCCAATCGACTCAAGCAGTTAGAAACAGCCCAAAGCGAAGGCATTGCCCTCCGGTTGTGGAAAGATGGTAAGCCAGGACTGGCTGTGGCTTATGGTGCCGTCGAGCCACAAATTTTGGTTGCCAAAAGTCTCGAATTATCGCAACTAAATGAGATCGAAACGCCAGAATTAAATGGAGCCAATCGCAATATCTATCCCGATTTAGGTCATACCATCCCGATGGAAGAATTGGTCGAAATGGGTAAAATGGCGATCGATTTAGTGCGATCGGAATTTCCCGATGCCATCTGTAGCAGCCAATGGGATTGCGATATCGAAACCACCCGACTGGTAAATACACTGGGATTAAATTGCAGCTACACCGACACCACATTGAGCGGCTATCTGGGCGTAGAGTGGATTCGGGGCGATGATTTTTTAAGCGTCGGCGATGGACAAACCCAACGGGGCGATCTCGATCCGCAGAAAATCGCCCAGAGCGTGCTCAAACGCCTCCAGTGGGCGCGCACCAATGTCAACCCACCCATCGGTAGAGTTCCCGTTCTATTTACCGCCAAAGCCGCCGATATGTTATGGGAAACCGTCCAAGCCGCACTCAATGGTAAACAGGTCATTGAAGGAGCTTCCCCGTGGAGCGACAAATTGAGCAAAAAAGTGGTTTCTCCCCTACTGACGCTGATGCAAGAACCCGATCGCGGCCCATTTAGCTGCCCCTTCGACGACGAAGGATCGCCGACTCGATCGCTGACATTCATTCAAGAAGGTAAGCTCAAATTATTTTATGCCGATCGAACGATCGGCCGAAAGCTCGGTTCTGGCTCCACTGGCAATGGCTTTCGATCGGGTTTGGGCAGTTATCCCACCCCCGATCTGGTCAATTTTACGGTTTCACCTGGCAAGCTGAGTTTTCCCGAACTAGTCGCGCAGCTCGATTCTGGTATCATTATCGATCAAATTCTCGGCAGTGGAGCTGGCATGTCTGGCGATTTTTCGATTAATGTCGATCTGGGTTATCGCGTCAAAAAAGGTAAAATCGTCGGTCGGATCAAGGATACGATGGTCAGTGGCAATGTCTATAATGCCCTCAAACAAATCGTCGCCATCGGCGCAGATATCGACTGGAATGGCCCCTGTCATACGCCATCGCTAATTGTGGATGGGTTGTCGGTGACGGGGAGAGGCTAGATGGGAGATCGGACTGCTAAAATAGTCCAACGCTCCAAAATAGTAATTAGGGTTTGTAGCCTAATTTTTTGAGGGCTGTTGCCGCACGGGATTGAATCATGCCATCCGAATCTTTGAGGAATGGAATTAGATGGGGTATTGCCGATTTAGCTGACTCTCCGATCGATCCTAGTGCCTCTATTGCCCGCCATCGCACATCTTTATCTTTGAGCAGTAGAATCAGATCGGGGACGATCGGTGCTGCTGACTCTCCCATCAAGCCGAGTACAGAGATTGCAGTCGATCGCACGGTTTTGTCCTCGTCCTTGAGCAATGGAATCAGATTGGGTACGGCGGATGCCCCTAACTCTCCCGCCATTGCGATTATGCCTAGCGCAGATATGGCACTAGATCGCACTTGTAAATTCTTGTCTTTGAGCAGTAGCATCAGATCTGGGATGGCTGCTTTAGTCGATACTCCCCTGTAACTCATATACGTTAGTAATCCCGCTACCCGCGATCGCACTTCGGCATCTTTATCTTTGAGTAACAAGATCATACTAGGTATTGCAGCTTTCCCCATGCTTTCCAGTGCCGCTGCTGCTCCATCTCGCACATCTTTATCCTCATCCCGATCTTGGATTAGTGGAATTAGATCGGGTATGGCTGCCTTCCCTGACTCTCCCATTCTTCCTATTGCGGATAAGGCACCGAGCCGCAGATCTTTATCCCGATCTTTAAGGAATGGAATGAGATTGGGCAGAGCTGCTGCGCCGATACTACCTAGCGCGGAGGCGGCACTCGATCGCAAATCCTTATCCTTATCCTTATTTTTGAGCAATGCGATCAGATTGGGTATGGCTACTCTGCCTGAATCTCCCATAGATCCTAATGCGTAGACTGCATTAGAGCGCACGTTTGCATTATTATCGTCGAGCAGTAAAATCAGTTTGGGTATAGCCGCCTTGCCAGGTGCTCCCATAATTCTGATTGCTCTGGCAGCACTCGATCGCACATTTGGATTCTGATTATCGAGCAGTGGCAGCAATTTTGGGATGGCGACTGCTCCCATCCTTCCTAGTGCGTATGCTACCCGATCTCGCACGTTTTTATCTTTATCTGCGAACAGTGGCATGAGATTGGGTATCGCTGCCGATCCGATCTCTCCCAGTGCTGCGGCGGCACTCGATGGCACGCTGAAATCTTTATCTTTGAATAGTGGCATCAGTTGTGGTATGGCTGATGCCGCTACTTTTCCCATCTTGCCTAGTGCTTCGGCGGCACTCGATCTCACGTTTGCATTATTATCTTTGAGGAGTAGAATTAGTTTTGGTATGGCTACTTTTCCCATCTTCCCCAGTGCATCTACCGCATTCGATCGCGTGCTATAGTCTTCATTCCTCAACTCTCGGATGAGTCGATCGATTTCTGTATCCCTATTCGGTTGATTTTGGGCAATTGCGGGCAAGATTGGTAAAGCGATCGATTCTATGGCGATCGTTGAAGTAACGAGTAGAATCGATAGCAGTTTGATAAATTTAGAAAAGGCGATATCAGACATAAATTTATTACTTAATCTTGGAGTAATGGAATCAGATCGGGCACAGCTACCTTGGCTGATGTGCCCATTTTTCCTAGTGCAAATGCGGCGTTCGATCGCACACCCCAATCCCGATCGTTGAGTAATGCAATGAGATTGGAAATCGCTACCTTAGCTGACTCTCCCATCATTCCTAGTGCTTGTGCTGCATTCGCTCGTGCGCTACTATTTTCACTCCCCAATTCTCGGATGTGTCCATCGATTTCTTTATCTCTATTCATTTGACTTTGGGCGAGTGCAGGTGGAAGTGTAAAGGC
>NZ_JANPLS010000314.1:0-5218 GCF_031422475.1 Chamaesiphon sp. VAR_48_metabat_403 | reverse complement strand
ACCGGAGATCCCGCCCACACCGTCAACTTCATGCGCTTCATCGCCCAAGACTTACGGGAAATCATGGCTTCCCTCGGCTTCCGCACCCTCAACGAAATGGTAGGGCGCACCGATATCCTCGAATCCAAACAAGCGATCGCCCATTGGAAAGCCAAAAACATCGACCTCTCCAACCTGCTCTACCAGCCCGAAGCAGGCGCAGAAGTCGGACGCTACCAGCAAATTTCCCAAGATCATGGACTTGACAAATCCCTCGACATTACTACTTTATTAGACCTGTGCAAAGACTCGATTCTTGATGGCAAACCCACCACAGCCACCCTACCCATCTGCAACGTCAACCGCGCAGTCGGTACCATCCTCGGTAACGAAATCACCAAAAAACACTGGCACGGACTCCCCGAAGATACCGTCCACCTCAAATTCCAAGGTAGTGCCGGACAAAGCTTCGGCGCATTTATCCCCAAGGGAGTCACCCTCGAACTCGAAGGCGATGCCAACGACTACATCGGCAAAGGACTCAGCGGCGGTAAAATCATCCTCTACCCATCGCCCAAATCCACTTTCATCGCTGCCGAAAACGTCATCGTCGGCAACGTCGCTCTCTACGGAGCCACCAGCGGCGAAATCTACATCAACGGTATGGCTGGCGAACGCTTCTGCGTCCGTAATTCTGGTGTCAGTGCAATTGTGGAATCGATCGGCGATCACGGTTGTGAATACATGACAGGCGGACAAGTGATCGTCTTGGGTAAAACCGGACGCAATTTCGCAGCGGGGATGAGTGGCGGTGTTGCCTATATCCTCGACGAGCAGGGTGATTTCCCGACGCGCTGCAATACCCAGATGGTGGGATTGGAAACTCTCAACGATCCTGAAGAGATTGGGAAGTTGCGGGGTTCGATCTCCAAACACGCCCAATATACCAAGAGTCAAAAAGCGATCGCAGTTCTGGCTAATTGGGATGAGATGGTACAGAAGTTTGTGAAGGTGATGCCGCGTGACTATAAACGGGTGTTGCAAGCAATCCAGAATGCGCTGGCTTCGGGGTTGAGTGGTGATGATGCTCTGGATGCTGCTTTTGAGGAGAATTCTCGCGATGTTGCTCGAATTGGGGGGAGTTAGCATTCGATACGTTTCAGTTTGCTAGCGGTTGAAACCGCTGTCTTGATGCGCTAAACCCGGAGGAAACCTCCGGGTTTAGCGCATCGCTGCTCATGCTGCAAAGTCTGCCTACGCAGACTAATTTCCTAGTCTGCGTAGATCGATCGCGATCTAGTGCAGTATTCTATAATCATAATTGTGAGGTATCCAAATTTTGCCAACCGCCGAGCAAGGCATCAGGTGTGTAATTCTGTGCCAATCCTTAACCAATACCTTCACGCCTATTTTCGTTGTTCGTCTTGACGATCGAACGGAAAACCTATTTATTTTAGCTGGTGATAACATCCAGATCGAAATCTATCCTAATGGTCTTTGGAGATTTTTATAATGAACCCTAACTTTAACACCATGACAAACGGTGAGTTAAGAGCTTATGTAATCGCTCATCCTGACGATCGATCTGCATTCCATACATTTGTCGATAGATTCACTGCTGAAGCATCTCCAGCGACGTTCGACATTCCCAACTCTAATGCTGAGGTTAAGGAAGTGGAAATTTTAATTCAACAAAAGCTAGCACAACTAAAAATTGGCACTTAAAATACTGAAAAGGCAATTATTAACATTCTTCAAACACACTTGACCCACAACTTTAGTCATATCATCCTAACTTTCTGAAAAGCAATATACCGATATGCAGAGTACAAATAATCAAGTGTTGCAGAGAGATCCTAAGAAAATCGATTTATTACGAGAATGGGCACGTAGAGCAGAACGTGTCGGATATGAGTTAGCTAAACACCGGAATACTCAAACAAAAATACTGAAACGGGCAAAAATGGATAACAGTGCTATCGGTGCATTCGTATTAGTTTTTGGATTTGTTGCCCTTGTCCCTTCTATCAAAAATCTGATTGGTAATTATGTACCTTTGATAATAGCGGTTATTGGGGCAATATTTCTGTTTGCTGATGCATATATGCCATCAATCCTCGAAGATCCTAATCCACAGAGATTCGGTGATTATGCCCATTATATTCTTAAATATGCTCGCGACCTTGATGCTCTAGCTGAAAATACAGCACTCCCGCTATTAGAGTGGAATGCTAGAGCGGATCTATTGATAGATTGGGCACGTGCCAATCTAGATGATGCGATCAAAGAATGGCCATGGCTTATCAATGTGATTTCACCCAATCCACCGACAGTCCAACAACATCCTTAATCTTTTACAATTAGTGTAATATATCTACGATTATCTTTAGGCTATCAATTGACAATGTGCTGCGTAAATTCTACTGCTATTGCTAGCGAGATTTGATGATTCGATCTATGTGATTTTGAGTTAAATTGGAGATCATGAGGCTGGATATTTTCAATTTTGGTGTGATCGATCGCTACTTGCCGAAATGTGGAAATGGTAAAATTGAATCATATTTAATCTGATCCATCACATCATGAATACGACCCCGTAAAGCCGACGCTCCGCGATTCTTAATAGAGAGACTACGCCAACGAATTGATCGTGCTGAAAGTAGAAAAGATGACTTTAGCAACTGTGGATGGTGCTTTCGAGCTTGAGATCGATCGGCTTTGGTCTCGATCGATCTGTTGGTAACTCATAAATGACTTTAGCCGCTGTGGATGGTGCTTTTGAGCTTGAGATCGATCGGCTTTAGTCTCGATCGACCTCTGGGTAACTTATAATAGAGACAGGCAAACGATCTTCGATAGCAGGTGTTATGCAAGTCACTCTCCCGCCAGAACTAGAACTAATCGTCAGTCGCCAAATAACTAGCGGCAAATATCAAAACGCGATCGAAGTGATTAGAACCGCGATCGAACTCTTAGACAAGCAGGAAGACATTTACCAAGGAAAACTAGGCGAACTGCAACAAGCAGCATCGATCGGCTGGGAAGCATCTCAACGGGGCGAGGTAGTTGATGGTAATATCGCAATGGAGCAAATTAGATCGAATCTTAAATCTCGCTATAGCAAATAGAGCTAATGACCGATTACCTACGGTAGGCTACGCCAACGATTTAGACTTACAAAACCAGCAATCCAAGATATCGAAGAGATTGCAGATTATATTGCTCAACAATCTGGATTAGAACAATCGGAAAGATTTTTAGGCAAACTAGAATCTAAATTTTCCAAAATAGTCACCTTTCCCCTACTTGGCAGAAGAAGAGACGAGATTTTGACTAATATCCGTACCATACCATTAGATAACTATTTAATTCTCTATCTGCCAATCGGTGATGAGATTGAGATTTTACGAGTAGTTAGCGGTTACAGAGATTTATTTACATTGTTTACTGACGTGGATGAGTGAGAAAAAATGACTTTAGCAACTGTAGATGGTGCTTTCTATCTTGAGATCGATCGGCTTTAGTCTCGATTAAATGAAATTGTCGGTTAAATAATTGCTGATGACTTTTCGGTGTAAATGGTACGATCCTGCCAGTTATTACAGTTTAGCTAGAAAGACAGATCGATGGCGAATTTCAATTCGTGACAATTAAACCTAGTAGGGGGTTTTAATATGACAATGGAATTAGATCGAGAAGTCTCATTAACTAGTGACTTACCAGAATATGGACTCAGAGCCGGAGATATTGCAACGTTAGTCGATTTCGTCCCTCATCCAAATAATGGTGAAGAAGGCTGCGTATTAGAAATTTTTAATGCGATTGGTGAATCTTTGACAGAGATTGCTGTGCCCATTTCTGCGATCGAAACCTTACGCTCTGACGAAATTTTAGCAGTTCGCACTCTAGCAAAAGTAAGCTAATTGTAATTTGGATTAGATTGAAGATAATGACACTGGGGATGTTAGATCTTCGATCGCTCGATCCTTGTTGCCTAAATGTGGGAATGGTAAAATTGAATCATATTCAATCTGCCATAGTCACATCATGAGTACGATAGAATCGTTCGCGTTGGCAGAGCCTGCCGTTAGACACAGCGTCTGCCTTTACCTACGGTAGGCTAACGCCAACGCAGAGGCTACGCCAACGAATCAGGAATTCCTGTACAACCACTCAACACTCGAAACTTTACTGTATCCGCATGAAAACCCAAGATATGGTCAGAGAGTTATTAGAAGTAACCGAACGATTTAATAAAACTGCATCCCCACAGATAGATCGAGATCGAATATCTCACGCCACCAATATCATTCATCTTGCATCGAAAATTTTTGCTGACTCAAGCCAACAGTGGTTAAATCAACCCCACAAAATGTTAGACGATCGAGTTCCATTAGACATAATCGATCGAGATGAAGGTTTACAACAAACAGAAGATCTATTAGAAAAAATGGCTGAGATTGTCGATCGAGCAATTAAAGTATTTAATAATGAGTCGGTTGCTAAAAATTGGCTGCGTACACCCAACCCATATTTAGGCGATTTAATTCCCCTAAATATGTTGGAATCAGCAGAAGGTATCGAGCATGTTCTAGATATGCTCGGACGGATTGAATACGGGGTGTACAGTTGAGATCGAATCTTAAATTGTGGCGTGTTGTTACCAGACAACGTGCTGAGGGTGCTTTTAATGGAGAAGGTTCCGTTATGTACAGTGGGAGATGGCATTCCAAAGGAACGAGATTAGTGTACACCGCCGATAGTTTATCTTCCGCAATATTGGAGACTACCGTTCACATGAACGCTACGACGATGTATCTCGAATATGTTTATTTTTGCGTAACAGTTCCTGATAATGTTGAAATAGACGATATCGATTCTCCAGGGAGAGGCTTCGCCAACGAAACACTCTAAATTCGGATTGGTCGAATATCTCTGCTCCAGAATACTTAAAAGAATACGGCGATAACTGGATCGAAAAAGGTGAAACAGCTATTTTGTGCATACCTTCAGCAATAGTGCCAGTCGAGAATAATTATCTTATCAACCCAATTCATCCTGATTTCCAAAGACTCGTCATTTCTCCCGTCGAGACTTGTTCGTTGGCGAAGCCTCTTTCAAGAAACACTAGCCAGAAAGCTTATGTAGCGGGGGCTGGAACAGATGGGTTATACTCATCGGGCTGCTGCTCGATGGGGACAAGCTCTAGCCCAAGAGCAGCAGCCCGATGTGTTAGATG
>NZ_JANPLS010000313.1:0-11953 GCF_031422475.1 Chamaesiphon sp. VAR_48_metabat_403 | reverse complement strand
GGTTGTCAAGATTAAAAGCAATTAATTTCGATCGAATAAATGGTAATTTCATACTAAGAAACAACCACATTCATCTAAAAACCGATTGCTTTAGACATTGACAAATTCATTCCCAAAGGGGATGAATCAGCCCTGCCTTTTTAAGGGGGTTGGCAGGGTGGTTTCATACACCAGAAGAAAAATCCCTCAGTCCACTTCAGTGGACTTTTGCTATTAGCCCGCACTTCAGTCGCGGGTGGTTGAGAGCGAAGCAAATAGGTTAATGCATTTTTATTTGCTTGTATGAAACCACCCTGCCTTTTTAAGGGGGTTGGGGGGATTTAGATCTACGCTTTTCAGACACCCTCTAATAGTTTAGAGTTATTTGAATAACATTCGAGTTGGTAGTGACATGATATTTTCAACCAGCGGATAGAATTTCATCAGCGGTTAAATTCAGAAATATACCCTGAAATTCTAACTTGTCGCTACCCCGATAAACTTGCTCTTGATATCCGGCTGATGTTAATGTCAAGACCATAATTTCTTTCACATGTGGATCGATAATCCAATAGGTAAGAATATCTCGGTTGAGGTACTGCGATCGTTTAGCAATATAATCTCTGTCTCGTTGTAGATTGCCGTGGCTCACTACTTCTACAACTAAATCTGGTGGTGCCATACTCAATCTAATTGTATTGCGAGAACGTAATTGTTCGATGTGTTCTGATTTGATAATTGTCAGATCGGGATAACGATTGCGAGGTTCTCCATTTACTTCCAATTCTAATCCATGTCCGCGTACTCGTAAGTAACCAACGATTGGTAGAAAAGCAGCCAATAAAAAGTTAGCAATTCCGATATTAAATCCTGACTCTGGTGGCACTTCAATTAATTCTCCATTGAATAATTCATACAAACGATTGTTATCGTCTGTATAGTCTAAATATTCCTCAAAAGATTCAAAGCGAGGATGCGTCACTACTGCGGTTGATAAGATCGTCATGGCACTCCGGCAATGTCTAGGACTATTTTTATTGTAGCAACTACGCCTCGAGATCGAGAGTAGGAGCAGATTCTCCGTAAGCGCAAAGCGCAGGCTACGCCAACGCGCAGCGTTCCGCAGGAATGGGAGAGGCAAAGCAGGGATCGAATGTCCGTTTAGGGATAGTGTGTCCGTTTAAGGATAGACAAACTGCTGAAAACTCATCTACGATACAGCAGTTGATAATAATTCTTATTTAAAATGCAGATTCAATTCGCTTGGCGTAGACACAACTTTCGTCAGTACATCTGGAGCGAATCGCTGAGTTTCCGGCTGGGATTAGCTGTAGCTGCGGTACTAATTGCTCTACCGCTCCAGGTACAAGCTCAAAATATAGATCGATCTTCCAGTTCTAACACTACCAGTATTACCAATGTTCGCAATAGTCGGCAACTACTAGCCCAAGCCGATAGCGCATCGCTTAATATCACTGGCATCAAGCTCAACCCCAGAGGTAGCGGAATTGAAGTATTCCTAGAAACTGCGGGCAAAATTGCGGCTCCAGCTCCCCAGATCGTTGGGAATTTGCTTTATTTCGATCTGCCCAATGCAACTATCGCTCAACCATTTCGTGCTGCCAATCCTACTGAGGGAATCGAGAGTGTCTCTGTCACTCAGATGAACTCAGGCTATGTCCGCATCACGGTAATTGGCACTAATGGGGCACCCCAAGCAACGGTGATTGCTGGCGTGGCTGGGGCGAATCCCGATCCTGTCGCCCAGACAGGCGAACCAGAAATAGAAATTAACGTTACTGGATTGCGAAACCAACGGGGATATAAAATACCCAATGCTGCCACGGCTACAGGCACAAATACGCCGATTATCGAAACACCCTTTTCAGTCCAGGCGATTCCCAAAGAGCTGATTCGCGACAGGCAGAGTAGAGATGTTAAAGATGCGCTGACTAATGTGAGCGGCGTTAACTACAATGGAGATGTCCAAAGTCGCAGTGGGGGCACGTTTAGCATTCGCGGCTTCTCTGGAGTGGCAACTTTGCGGGATGGATTCAGGCAATTTGGGACTGGTGAGGGACAGACCCAACCAGCTAGCGAAATTGCTAATTTAGAGCAAGTTGAAGTCCTCAAAGGGCCAGCCTCAATTTTGTATGGCGCAATCGAGCCAGGTGGACTAATTAACCTTGTTAGCAAGAAACCATTATCTACGCCATTTTATGAAGTAGAAGTTAACGGTGGCAGTAGGAATTTAATTAGCCCCCGGTTTGATGTTTCTGGCCCCTTAACCGCTGATGGCAAGGTACTTTATCGCGTCAATGGACTGTATCAAAGCATCAACAGCGTGCGGAATCTTACTCAACCCGACCAGAAAAGCTTTATTGCCCCGACCATTGCCTGGAAAGTTGGCGATAAGACCGATCTGAGTATTTCCGCAGAATATCTCGACTCCAATCGTCCTGCCGATTTTGGATTACCCGCAGTGGGGACGAGTGTAGCCAATGTACCACGCGATCGCATTATTACCGAACCGACAGATCGAGTCACCAATCAATCCTTGAATATCGGTTACAGTTTAGACCATCAGTTTAGCGACAACTGGAAACTCCGCAATGCTTTTCGCTATGCTTCAAATCAGTATGCTTTTAATGTTGTCGCCTTGCCGCTGGGTTTCGATGAGACCACAAATACCGTCAACCGTTTTTTCGCCACTCAAGAGGCTCAGACCAACGACTATACCTTTCAAACCAATTTAACTGGTGAATTTGCCACGGGGGATATCAAGCACAAACTGTTAGTCGGTGCCGATTATGTCCGTCGAGAGAGCCGACTTTTTTCAAGTCTTGGCGACCCCACCACACTCGACCTATTTAATCCAGTCTACGGAGTAGTTAAACCGAATAAAGCCGACCTCCCTGGCTTTGGCGGCGATAGTACTCGCGGTAATAGTTTCGGATTTTTCGTCCAAGACCAAGTTGAGGTCGTCAAAAATTTAAAACTTCTAGCTGGAGTCCGTTATGATACGCTCTCGCAAACTACTACTAATATTCCTGGTGTGGCAACCGAAGCTGGAGAAACTAGCTTAACTGCCAGTGCTATTACCCCTCGGCTCGGACTCCTCTATCAATTCAACAATCGACTCTCAGCCTACGGCAGCTACTCACAGTCTTTTCTCCCAAATTCAGGTACGACAGTATCGGGCGCAGCTCTAGAGCCACAGCGCGGTAAAGGATATGAGATTGGAGTCAAGTCTGACTTAATCGATGGCAAGCTGTTTGCAACACTGGCATATTTCGATATTTCTAAGCAAAATGTCCGCCTCACAGATCCCGCCAATCCGCTATTTTCGATTACCTCTGGCGAACAACGCAGTCGGGGAATTGAATTCGACATCGCTGGCGAACCTGCACCAGGGCTGAAGTTAGTTGCTTCTTATGCTTACACCGATGCCCAAGTTGCTGCCGATGTAGATCCGACACTCGTTGGTAAAAAATTGTTTGGGGTGCCAGAACATGCGGCGAGCTTCTGGGCAACTTACGAACTTCAGCAAGGCGAAATGAAGGGTTTAGGTTTCGGTGCGGGTCTAAATTTCAAGGGAGATCGCCAAGGTGATTTGGAGAATACTTTTCGACTGGGAAGTTATTTGACTGCGGATGCGGCACTTTTCTACAGGAAGGATGATTGGCGATTTGCACTCAATTTCAAGAATATTGGCGATGCCAAGTATGTCGAAAGTAGTTTCGGATTGCCCACATCTGCCAATAATTTTGGCGATCCATTCACTGTAGTTGCTTCTGTATCTGTGAAGTTTTAAGGCTCGATTAAATGAGCCTGGTATGAATGTAGATTGAATAAT
The DNA here is from genome assembly GCF_031422475.1 of Chamaesiphon sp. VAR_48_metabat_403. Classification (NCBI taxonomy): domain Bacteria; kingdom Bacillati; phylum Cyanobacteriota; class Cyanophyceae; order Gomontiellales; family Chamaesiphonaceae; genus Chamaesiphon; species Chamaesiphon sp. VAR_48_metabat_403. The sequence goes on along the minus strand of NZ_JANPLS010000313.1, from coordinate 8,118 downwards.
GACTTGGGATCGCCATCGCAAAGTATCGATCGAATAATAACTCAGGTTTTACCGATAATGAAACAGCTTCTATTGTCAATAATTTTAATTACTGCATCCACAATCTCTGTTGGTTGTCAACAAACACCTACTGTACCAAATACCGACGGGGTTACCAGCGGTCGTCCAATTATCGAAGCACCAACAGCATCAAGTCCTAGTCCTATTGCCAAAGTAGAAACTACTAACTCTAACTTTGATGAGTCAATGTATGCGTTTGCCAATCCAGAAATAACAGCACTAATCAAACAAGGAAAATATAAATCGGGACTAGAACACTATACCAAAGTTGGACAGTCTGCTAAGAAACCTGACGGGGAATCCTATGAGAGTTTCTTTACGGGAACGAGTGGTAATGACACTATTACTGCCTTTGGAACTGGAAAACACGCTCATTTAATTGGGGTAAAATTTGAAATTGTCTCTAAACCAGGAGTCAAAATTCCGCTCCGCCCTCAAAGTACCGGACAGGGAGAGTCCGATATTTTGATTGGGACTAAAGAGGGCGTAAATGAATTTATCTTGGGTAGTTTTATTACTGAATTAAGTCCTAAAGCTGAGATTTTTTATGTGGGTAAAGGTGATGCCGATCGCGCTCTAATTCAGAATTTTACTAAATCGAGAGATTCGATTATGCTGGCGGGAGATCCTAAACAGTACAAATTTGAATCTGCCCAAGGAAATCTCCGCATCTCGACTACTGCCGGAGATTTAGTTGCGATCGTTGAAGGAGTAGATAAGTTAACTCCAGGTGATATTTCTAAGGAGATGGGTATATTTATTTTGAAATAAAAATAGAAATTCAACCATAGAAATAAAAAAATATAATCTTGCTCGATAAACTCCAAACTATTAATCTGGCATCGGAGCAAAGCTGCTAGATATAGCCTAATTTTTCGAGCTTTGTTAGGACTTTTATCGTACTTTGGGCGATCGTTTCCCGATCGGTTTGACATTCGACATCTGGCTGTAGCGGTACCTCATAAGCGGCATCGATGCCAGTGAAGTTCTCGATTAGGCCAGCTCTGGCTTGTTCATATAAACCTTTGACATCTCGCCATTCGCAAACTGCCACGGGTGCATTCACATAAACCTCGATAAAATCTCCAATTTTGCGCCGTAATTCTTGGCGAATTTCGCGATAAGGCGAAATTGTAGAAACCAAGACAATCACCCCATTTTTAGTCAAAAGATGAGCGACAAAACCAATCCGTCGCATATTCTCAATTCGATCGATAGCACTAAAACCCAATCCCCGGCAGAGGGTTTGACGCAGCTCGTCGCCATCGAGTAATTCTACACTCGCAGCGGCAATTTTTAGCTCTCGATCGACCGCATTCGCGATCGTGGTTTTTCCCGCTCCACTCAAACCTGTAAACCAAACTGTTACGCCACGTTGTTGGTTCATCTAACCTCGACGATACCAAGCAGCCAGTCGGGTGGGGGAAATACCGATCGTATAGCCAAATACGATCGCTTGATTGATTAACGTCGTTTTCCAGACTCCCCGCTTCAGCCAGCGACGTGCCGAAGTCAGCACAGGTGCGGATAGGATCTCAATTCTGCCTCGGTGTTGCAGGCGACGAATAAGTTCGTAATCTTCCATAATTGGCATTTCTACAAAGCCGCCGATGTCCCAAAATGTCGCCGCCATCAAGAAAATCGCCTGATCGCCGTAGGGCATTTGTCGCCATTGAGATCGCCATGCTACCAGTCGTTCGATCGATCTCAAGATTGGGAGCGGATCGTCGATGTGCAGGGTAAAAGCTCCAGCAACAGGGCTAGGGGTTTCTCTGCTCAACGGTGCCTGTAAGGTCGATCGCACCATTGTCTCGAAGCCTAATGGCAAAAAGGTATCCGCATGGAGAAACAGCAGGATTTCGCCCGTTGCTGCCTTAGCTCCGGCATTCATTTGAGCGGCGCGTCCTGGGGGTGATGATAATACTTTAACATCGAAGTTTTGGGCGATCGCGACAGTATCGTCGATCGAACCACCATCGACGAGGATGACTTCTAGATTGGGCAGGTTATGAATGCACTCCAGCACTTTGGCGATCGATCGAGCTTCATTAAGTGCGGGAATGACGATCGACATTCTGGCACCCAATCCCAATTTCGTCAACCGGGGGATATCTTCGGGGCGATCGATATCGGCTAAAGTGGAGACAAAACCAGTAGCTAAATTCCGGCGGTTGGCAATGTCGATCGTTTGCTGGCATACTCGATCGGTACTCCAGTCGATATCGACAAATAATTCGGGCTGGGGCTGACGCATCCCGATCAGATAATAGCCGCCATCTTGGGCTGCACCTAAAACTAGATCTCGACTTTGCAGTAGTTCAAATGCCCGATCGAGAATGTTTGCTGTTAATTCGGGGCAATCGGTACCAATTAATACTACACGTTCGGCTCCTGCTTGAAAAGTTTTGGAGATCGATCGATCCATCCGCACACCCAAATCGCCTGCCCCTTGAGACTCATAAACCAGATCCGCACCCAACCAATCTGCCATTGGTTGGGAATTATTACCATCGAAATGTACCTCGATCGAAATTGGTAATCGTGCGGCTAATATCCTCGCTTGGTGGATTGTATTTTCTACCATCTGACGGTGCAAATTTGCCGCCGCTACCGCACCAACGGCAGGAATCAAGCGAGTTTTGACCGCGCCAGGAGTCGGATAGCGGGTGAAAATAATTAAGGTAATAGCATTTAATCTAACTAGGGGCGATATGTCTGGCTCTCGATCCGATTCCATACTTAACTCAAACATTGATGTAGGGCAGTAGCTAAGTGCTATCCACTATCCACTAAAACACTAATAACTACGTCCCGCCAGATAAGAGATTAAGGAATTACTCTAAAGCTCAAACATTTAGCTTGTAAATATTCAGCGCGTAAAAATCGATACGACAACTCATTGACATCGCGGCGATGATTGTTATGGAGAAATTTGAAGTAGTCTTGCTGGCGAGTGGGATGTCGATCGAGATACGCAGCAATCAGCTCTAAATAGTTAATATTGGTACTCATTTAACTCTACTTCTCAGACAATAATATGGAGACCAGGTCGATTTTTTTGTCGGTGCTTTTACCGTTATCTCTATCTTATGCTGACGATCGCCTTTGCCACCTCAGCTACTCGACCTAAGCTGTGCCAAAGTTACACAGTTTTTATGCCGATCGGATCGGCGATCTCGCAAATGTCTTCAGCTATTTGACGTAAACTATCCTGCATTGCGGCTAAATCTTAAATTAACGCTCGACGCGCTCTATTTGCCTAAGTTGCTAGTTATGGGTTTTTAGTGGGATAGGTGTTAGGTTTTAGCTGTTAGGTTTTGCGGATGAAATCACGCGGAGGTTCCCTCCGCATGTGTTTCACCAAGCAAGGCTTTATCCCATCGCTAATACCCAACACCTAATACCTAATACCCAAATCTTTAACCTTGGTTATAACTAGCGACTTGGGTTATTTCGGCACGCCCAGCCACGAGCGGACTCGAAAACTGCGCTAAAATAGTCTGGCTATCATTCAATCCCAGCTAAAATATGACTCGCGCAACTATCGAAACCGCAAAAGGCACTATCAATATCCAGTTTTTTGATGCCGATGCTCCCAACACCGTCAAGAACTTTGTCGATTTAGCAGAAAAAGGTTTTTACGACGGATTGACTTTCCACCGCGTTATTAATAACTTCATGATTCAAGGTGGCTGTCCTCAGGGTACTGGTACTGGCGGCCCAGGTTATAAAATTAATTGCGAGATCAATCCCAACAAACACAAGGCAGGATCGCTCTCAATGGCACATGCAGGTAAAAATACTGGTGGCAGCCAGTTCTTTATCTGTCATTCCCCTCAGTCCCATTTAGATGGCGTACACACTGTTTTCGGTCAAACTGAAGATATGGATGTCGTCAATGCCATTAAAGGCGGCGATAAAATGTTATCTGTCAAAATTCAACACGACTAGATTGGGAGGGTAGCGGGGAGCGGGGAGTTCGGAGAATTTTGGATTTTGGATTTTGGATTGAAAATGCTCCCCTCGTCCCCTCTTCCCCCCAGCTCCCAGCTCCCAGCTCCCAGATCCCCGCTCCCATCTCCAAAAATGAGTAAAACTCGCCAGATTTCAGAAATCGGCAACCCGATTTTACGGCAACGATCGACAGCAATTACCAATCTTACCGATCCAGAACTCGATGAGACGATCGCGGATCTGATTGCGACGGCTCATGCGGCAAATGGCGTGGGTATCGCTGCGCCTCAAGTCGCGCTTTCAATGCGATTATTTATCGTTGCTTCGCGTCCGAGTCCCCGCTATCCTCACGCACCGACGATGGAACCCACAGCCATGCTTAATCCCCAAATCGTCGATCGATCTGGGGAGTTGGTTTCGGGTTGGGAAGGTTGTTTGAGCGTTCCTGGTATGCGCGGATTGGTACTGAGAGATCGAGCGATCGAGGTAAAATATCTCACCAGACATGGTGAAGCGGTACATCAAGAATTAACTGATTTTGTCGCCCGAATTTTTCAACACGAACTGGATCATTTAGATGGAATTTTATTCCCCGATCGAGTTTCCAGCCCTACAGATTTAATTACCGAAGCCGAATACATGAAAATCGCTTTCGATTAGTAAATAATTATCTCGCACCAGTACTAAAGAATCTAAACGTTACTAAAAAGCAACCAAAATTCACCGTAGCGATCGCCATTGCGCCCAATAGCAAGCCTTTACTGAACCCTTTGACTCGGCGTTTAATCGACCAGCTCAACAGCGGTAAAATATAAATAAGTTGGAACGCACCGATCGCAAATACTACCGACATAAAGATCGGTGAGAATGTATTTAACAACAACGCGATGAAGATAACTAAAATATCGATTCCAAAAACAGTAACAATGCCAGCGATCGCATCGCCGATATGAGATTTTTTTAGAATTGGGGTTTTGAGCATAACAAGATTTTTAAATAGTATCTATACGATGCCTATTTGCACTCTTACATCTCAGTGTGAGGTAGTGACATAGACTTCAATCAACTGCAACGTCTTACTAGGAATGCTGTAGAGACTGTTACTAGCGATCTTACCAGACTACACTACCAGCATCTAAAGATTTACTTAATAATCAGCTTATTTGCCTAAATTTCGTTTGAGGTTTTCTAGCTCTTCATCCTCCTCCCACCTCCGAAATTGCGCCTCTAGCGGGTCGGCAAGATCGCGGCTACTTGTATAATTATTTGCCGATCCCCAACTGCTAGTACTGCTCTGAGCGGCGACCCGATCGCGATTAGCTTGAGCTTGAGCGGTAGCAGCTTTGGCTTTGACTTCAACCCGGCGGGTTTTAATCGTTGCTAATAGCTCTTGTGCTTGGGTTATCCGCTCTTTTAAGCCTTTCATTTTGCCCCAGAGCTGATTTCCTTGGGGTAAGAGGGCGTTGACCCGCTCTTGGGCGGGTGTCGCGAGATCTGTGCGTCCAGCGGCGGTGGCTCTCTGGACGCGATCGTACCAATTTTTAATTTCTTGCGCGGTATTGAGAATTTCTTGCTCGGTGAGTTTTTCTTGCGCTTTTAAGTCCACAATTAGCTGCATAGTATCAGTTTCTTGTTGGGCTAGTTGTTCGCCAATTACCTGTAGTTCTAGGTGCGGATTTTTAATCAAAAAGTCATCGATCTGACTTTCTAAGAACCGCTTCATGTCTTCGATTAGACCCATGTTTTCTAAGTAAGAAGTAAGGAGTAATGAAAATCCCCTCCAAGGAGCGAAAAGTGCGTTCTTGGGGCGCGAGCTTTGTGGGGGAAGCTTCCCCCACAAACGTCGCTTGTTTCCCCAAGTAAAGCACCTTTTCAAGAGAGGGGTGCCCGTTGGCGAAGCCTTTCCGAAGGAATTAGGGCGGGGTGGGTAGATCTTCGCTAAAATCTAAAGCCTAAAACCTAAAACTTCTGACCGATATCGATCGAGCGAATTTCGCCGCCTTTTCTTTTGATGGTGACTTCGCGTTTGGATACAGCTAATAAAGACCAGTTGCTGGTGCCGATTTTTTGACCGAGATTGACTGTTTTATTTTGACGATCGATTTTGAACACAGCTCCCGGACGCTTGCCATCGGGCACTGTTTTGACTAAAGCAATCGGGGTTTGGAGCAGAGTGGGCGTAGTTTTAGCTGCAACGACGGCGGTTTTGGCGGGAATTTTGGTGGCGGGAACTGTCGGATTGGTGGTAAAGGGGATAGCTTGGCTAGTTGGCGCAATGTTAACGGGATTGGTAACTGGTGTAGTTGGCGCGGCGGCTATTGGAGCGGGTGCCTCTATTTTGGCGATCGATTGGCGCATATAGTCGGCAAACTTGGCATCTGCGGGGGAAACCCGTGGCGATTGGAAGGGAATCCAGCTCATATCGATATTTTGGGGAATTGCGATTTTTTGCTCGCGTACCAGCCAAGTGCCGATGCCACCAGCCGCAGTCGCGGTTATCCCGATGCCGATAAAAGCTTTGAGCCACATCGGCATCGATCGTTTTGGCTTGGGTGTGGCGGCTGGGGGTGCTTCGATCCCGATCGATCCTGCGGCGGGGGCAAATTGCGCTTGTGGCGGCAGAGAGTAACGATCGTCGGTATATGCCGGATTGGGTGAGTAAGCATTGCTTCGATCCAAACGCGCTGTGGCTGCGGCAGAATTATCGGTACTCAGATCGTCGCTGAGTAATTCATCGATATCGGCAAATAGTCGATCCATCGATCGATCGGCGTGAGCGTTGACTTTGGCGAGGATGTCGCGATTTTGGGGTGACTCGGATTGGGGGATTGCGGGATTGCTATCGCTCATTGGTTAGGAAGGGGGATTAGGGATTAGGGATTAGTTTACCGCAATCTATTTCTTCTCGTGGGGATGAAATTACTGCATTCGATCGATCGTCCGGTATTGAATTGCTTCGGCGATATGTGCGGGTTCGATATTATCGGCATCTGCTAAATCGGCAATCGTTCTGGCGACTTTAATAATTCGATCGCTGGCTCTAGCCGACAATCCTAATTTCCGAATGGCAGTTTCTAATAGTTGCCGACAGTTATCGTCGAGCGGGCACCAGGTTCGCAATTCTTTACTTTGCATTTGGGCATTACAGACAATGCTTGGTACCGCTGCAAATCTTTGACTGGCTTTATCGCGGGCGGCTTGGACGCGGGGGCGAACTGTCGCTGAATTTTCGCCTGTGGGTCGATCGGTAATCTCTGCTGGTTTGAGCCGATTTACCGCCACCTGGAGGTCGATTCGATCCATCAGGGGGCCAGAAAGCTTTGCCCAATATTGCTCGCGTTGACGGGGATTACAGGTACAAGCTTGAATTGTATCTCCATAGTAACCGCAGGGGCATGGGTTGGTACTGGCGACGAGGGTAAATTGGGCGGGGAAGGAGACAGACTGACGGGTACGGGAGATGGTGACGTGTCCATCTTCTAGCGGTTGACGAAGAAATTCCAGCACATCGCGCTTAAATTCGGTCAGTTCGTCGAGAAATAATACGCCGCGATGGGCGAGGGAAATTTCGCCAGGACGCGGAAAACTCCCGCCACCGACTAGCGCGGGGCCAGATGCCGAATGATGTGGGCTACGATAAGGCCTGTCGCAGACTAAAGATCCGCGTTCTTTGAGTAAGCCAGCGACGGAATGAATTTGGGTGACTTCTAGTGCTTCGGCAAAGCTCAACGGCGGGAGGATACCGGGTAACCTTCTGGCTAGCATCGTTTTACCGCTCCCTGGGGGGCCGACAAAAATTAGATTGTGCCCACCTGCTGCGGCAATTTCTAGGGCGCGACGGGCGTGGGCTTGACCTTTGACATCGTGCAAATCGGCACAATCTAGCTGCGGTTGGACTAATTTGCCTGTAATATCTACCTTGACTGGCTCGAATCCTTCAGGGTGATTCAGAAAAGCGACAACTTCGGCCAGATCGTTTAAACCATACACCTGTAAACCCTGGACGACAGCCGCTTCGTAAGCATTCGCCGCTGGTACTACCAATCCGGTAATCCCCATTTTCTGCGCTGCTGCCGCGATCGATAGCACCCCTGTAACCGCCCG
>NZ_JANPLS010000312.1:0-1768 GCF_031422475.1 Chamaesiphon sp. VAR_48_metabat_403 | reverse complement strand
TCGATCGGTCAATTCTAGCTTTTTAAAGGCATTTAATCCCATCATAATCGTGGTTAAGGGGTTTCGTACCTCATGGACGATCGTGGCTGCTAGTTCACCAATTTCGGCTAGTCTGGCTAATGCTTTTTCGATTTGTAACCGCTCCATTTCTGCACCCGCTCGTGCTGCAAAGATTTCCAGAATTGCCCGATTGCGCTGATTAGATTCCATCGATTTATCATCTAATACCGCTAGATGCCCCAACAAATCCCCTGTCGAAGTTAGCAACGGAATTCCGGCATAGCTTTGGGCTTCCATTGCCTCAAATTCATCTTTTTCTTCAGGAAATAAGGTTTGAATTCGATCGGGAAAACATTGATAACTGTTACTTTCGATAACTAGTTCGCAAGGGGTACCGCTTAAATTGTATTCAAATTCTTCACCAAATTCTTTTCCCACCCAAAAGGCAAAGCTACGAACGCGAGAGGGTGGTGCATCCATACATTCACTAATGAAGGCATAACGGACACCCAGAGCTTGCGCTAAGGAACGAACTAGCGATCGAAAGAAATCTACACCTGTAGCTGAAACTGTCCCTTCGACGATCGATCTGAGGATTTGCTCGGATTTTTCACGTTCTAAAATTTCCGCCTGAAGCCTGTCGATCGCGACGACCATCAATTCTACTAACACTCGATCCACCACAATTTATTCGCTCCAAAACAATCGATTTTTTGATAATTAACCAAAGTTGCTACTTATAGAAATGCCTACGATTGTTCGCGGAGCGTTCTCGTAGAGTAATCGTGGCTAATGATGCAAAGTCCGCCTTCGCGGACTAATAAACTAGTCCGCGAAGGCGGACTTCGCATCACAAGCAGCGGTTTTAACCGCTGGAGTTCGGCAAAACGATCGAAAACTCGCTACCTTCACCTAATATCGATCGCACCATAATCTTACCTCCCATCCCTTCTACCAATGTTTTGGAAATCGCTAAACCCAATCCATGTCCGCCAGTCGTGCGGGCGCGATTTTCATCGACTCGATAAAAGCGTTCAAAAATACGGCTGAGATCTTGTAGGGGAATTCCAATCCCTCGATCGCGTACTCGAATGATTGCCTGTTTATCGATTTGTTCGACAATTAATTCGATCGGTTGTGCTGCTTCAGAATATTTAATCGCATTGTCTAAGAGATTAATTAATACTTGTTTTAACCTATCCCGATCGACCATCGCTTCAACATTGACTGTAGCTGCAACTTGAATAGCTCGATTGCCAAATTCTCCGGTTAGATCGGCTACTTCAGATACCAGATCGTTTAATAGTATTGGTGCTAGATGATAACGAGTATATCCACTATCTGCCCGTGCCAAATCTAATAAATCCTGAAGTAATTTTATCGTGCGATCGGCTTCTGCTCCTGCCGTTTCTAAGGCTTCTCGTTGATAATCATTAAGGTTATTGCTTCGCCGTAATAAGCTCTGTAAATAACCCGATACCACCGTTAATGGCGTGCGTAACTCATGGGAAATATTGCCGATAAATTGCCGTTGTTGTTCCCAAGCATCCCCCAGCCGCGATAGCATCATATTAAAAGTTTGGGCTAATTCCTTAACTTCAGTTGGTGCATTGTTGAGTTGCAATTGGGCATTATTCAGATCCGCTGCGGAAATTGCTCCCGCCATCCGGCTCATTTCTTGTAACGGTTGAAGCGATCGACGAATCCGCATGGCGATCGCCAGGATAGTAGCCAGAGTTGCTAAAATGCAAACAGCAGTTAGACCTTG
>NZ_JANPLS010000311.1:0-3558 GCF_031422475.1 Chamaesiphon sp. VAR_48_metabat_403 | reverse complement strand
TTAGCCAAAAAGATCCTCATCGTCGATCTCGATGTCCATCAAGGCGATGGTACTGCGGCAATTTTTCAAGGCGATTCGAGTGTATTTACCTTCTCCATGCACTGCGACATCAATTTCCCTAGCAAGAAACAAACCAGCGATCTCGATGTCCCTCTGCGGGAAGGGATGGAAGATGCAGAGTATTTAACCACCCTTTTGCAATATTTACCCGATTTATTATCACAGGTAAAACCGGATTTAGTCTTATACGATGCGGGTGTCGATCCGCATATTAGCGACAGGTTGGGTAAACTAGCATTAACGAATACAGGGATATTCGATCGCGATTTTTATGTGTTAGATACTTGTGTATCTCAAGGTTATCCGATCGCTTGTGTCATCGGTGGTGGCTATACTGAAGATATTCCCAGTCTCGTCTATCGACACTCATTGCTGCATCGGGCAGCGAATAAGATCGATCGGAAATATTGATTAAAGAATGGGAAATTTTGAAGATTCAAATATCAGAGTACAGGATCTCGATCGCTGCGGGATCGTGGCAGGGATCTGAGTTATTTTAACTCTTTTAAGATGGTTTTTGCTGCCATTATTCCGGTAGCACAGCCACCTTCCATATAGCCTTGAGCATCGATCGAACAATGCTCGCCGATGAAAAAGAGATTGCCAACTCTTTCACCTTCTGAACCCGCAAATTTCGTCCACTGTCCGACTAAATAACAGGAGTAAGAACCTCGTACATAGGGGGAATCGATCCAATTAGTAACGATCGATTTGTTCGAGGCTACATTTTTTACACCTGGAAAAATTAGATCGAACTGGTTAGTAAACTTACTAGTAATTTCTGAAGGTTTAGATTTGCCGATTTTTGCACCCAAATCGCCACCGCTAAAACTAGTAATTATGCCTGTTTGAGTTTCAGCATAGCGGCTCGATGCCCAAGTTTCACTGGTATCTAGATCGCTAAATGATTGACCGTTAGATTTATATTTAGTGCGCCAGATTTTATCGCTATAGCTGGTAATTAATTTAGCGTTTGTACCGTAGCCAATTTCTTTAATTGCCAATCGCTTGACTGCTGGCAATCGTACGCCGAGATCGAGTTTTCTGAGGATACTAAATGGTAATGCTAAAATGACGCGATCGAATGTATATTCTTTACTATTACCACCCGATCGCAGGCTGACGCGATAGCGATTTTTGGGAGTAGATCGGATCGATTCTAGTTGGGTATTTAGCTCGATTAGATCGCGAAACTTTTCGGCTAATTTAGTAACGATCTGTTGATTGCCGCCGCGAATCTGATAGCGTTGGTCGCTACTCCCATAGATTTCGAGTTTATTTGGCTCTTTGCCGATGAGTAATAATAAATTGATAGCTGATTGTTGGGTGACTTCTAGCCCATATTCATTAGTATAAGCAACTTCGATAAATTGTCGTAGAATTGGGTCGGGACAATAACGCGCTAGATAAGTAGAAATTGAGATTCGATCGAGTCGTCTGGCACGGGGATTAGTCGATTTATAATTAACTTCGCCGATGGCTTTTACATCTCGATCGATCTGTTTGGCAAGGGGCATAAAAGCCGTAATTAATTCTTTTTCACTAACAAATCGGTTTTTAAAAAACCAGGTGTCTTGAGTCAATCCGCGATCGCTCGCCCATAAATCGACTTCGACTAAACCTAGCTTAGTCGCTAATTTACGGATGTTTTTGTGTCCGGAATCGATAAATTCGCCGCCCAATTCAACAGTGGTATCCGAGCCGAGTGCCTTGGTTTGACTGAGCATCCTCCCACCGCTGCGTGCGGATGCTTCGATAATTCGGACTGGTACGCCAGATCGATTTAGATAATAAGCCGCCGTCAATCCGGCAATCCCCGCACCGACGATTAATACTGGAGCTGTCGCCGCATCGACTTTTTGCTGGAACTGGGCATCGATCGCAATTGCAGAAACGGCACTAGCAGCCGCAAGCGAGCCTTGCAATAGACGGCGACGACTAATTTGCCTCTCATACCTTTCTAAAGCTGTTGCTGGCGAAATTTTCCTAAGCTGGGCAAATCGAGCAATCCGATAAGCACGCCGCAAGATCTGGATTAAAGGAGTTTTAGCCATAATGGGAGTGGGTAAATAACATGCGAAATTAGCATCGATATTTTCAAAAATAGGATAGATATTTGCTGTCTATCCTATTTTTGTGGCGTGGTTTAGTGACATCATATTCTGAGTGTCTTTGTCTGTATATATGAATACTGCCGATCGATCCCCTGCCAATCAAAATCTATTCTTGGCGACAATGGCTTTTGCCGTAGCTTTTGCTAACTGGGGCATTATCTCAGGTTTAGCACCGTTATTACGGAAAGAATTAGGGCTATCCGTTACGCAAGCAAGTGTGATGATTGCCATCCCCGTTTTATTAGGCTCTCTGGGGCGAATTCCGATGGGGCTATTAACCGATCGCTATGGCGGGCGGATCGTGTTTAGTATCTTATTATTATTTACAATCGTTCCGGCTGTCGGTTTATATCTCAATCATTCTTATTCCAGTTTGCTATTCTGGGGCTTCTGGCTGGGGCTAGCAGGTACCTCTTTTGCCGTCGGGGTTGCTTTTGTATCTGGGTGGTTTCCACCGAGTCAGCAGGGCACCACGCTGGGTATTTATGGTGCGGGAAATATCGGGCAGTCGGTGGCGGTGTTTGGCGGGCCAGTTTTAGCCGCTCAAATTGGTATTCCGACTACGTTTCTGGTATTTAGTGCGGCGGCGGTAGCGTGGGGCGCGATTTTTGCGCTGAGTGCCAATAATGCCAAACCACCTAGCAAGTCAAAAACATTTGCCGAAAATATCGCAGTCTTAAAGACGGAAAAATTGTCTTGGGTATTAAGTATCTTTTATGCCCTCACCTTCGGCGGTTTTGTCGCGCTGAGTATTTATCTGCCCACTTTATATAAAGAAGTCTTTGCACTGACTCCCCCAGATGCAGGCGCGAGAACGGCAATTTTTGTATTAGTGGCAACTCTATCCCGCCCTGTCGGTGGCTTGTTGAGCGATCGCCTTGGCGGTCAAAAGCTGCTACTCTATGTATTTTTAGGTATTGCGGCGATCGGTTGGTTGATGGCAATGCCGTCGATCGTTTTATTTACGATCGGATCGCTAGGTTGTGCGGTGCTATTTGGTTTGGGTAACGGAGGCGTATTCAAACTCGTTCCCCAATATTTCCCCAACCAGACGGGGAGCGTCACCGGATTAGTCGGTGCTGCGGGCGGATTAGGCGGCTTTTTTCCGCCAATTGTGTTGGGAGTTTGCAAGGATATGACTGGGAGCTATACAATCGGGTTTGGCTTGCTGATTGTTTTTGCCCTTGTTTGTACGGGTATGCTCAGTCAAACATTTTTGCGAGCGACTAGCAAAACATCCTAAGTTGCTAGTTATGGGTTTTTAGTAGGATGGGTGTTAGGTTTTAGCGAAAAGTGCGGTCTTGGGGCGCGAAGCTCTAGGGGGGAAGCTTCCCAAGCGAGCTTTTCGGGGGAAGCTTCCCCCGAAAACGTCGCGCCCCAAAAC
>NZ_JANPLS010000310.1:0-3163 GCF_031422475.1 Chamaesiphon sp. VAR_48_metabat_403 | reverse complement strand
ATACCCCGATCGCTAGTAACTATTTTCACAGCGCGGGGTAGTTCTTGGTTGACTAGATCGATCGTTTGTTGATATTGTTCGGCAGTTACTAAGTCGGCTTTATTTAAAATCACCAAATCCGCACAAGCCAACTGATCCTCAAATAACTCCTGCAATGGAGTCTCGTGATCTAGATTCTCATCCTCTAGCCTGAGCGCGTCTACAGCCGCCGGATCGCTGGCAAACCTCCCATCTGCCACGGCATCGCAATCGACCACCGTAATGACCGCATCTACCGTCGCTGCGGTGCGAATTTCTGGCCAGCGGAAGGCGGTAATTAGCGGCTTGGGGAGTGCCAAACCGGAGGTTTCGATGAGAATGCAGTCAATGTCATCTTTGCGTGCAATTAGGGCTTGCATCGTGGGGAGAAATTCTTCTTGTACCGTACAGCACAAGCAACCGTTGGTGAGTTCGACGATATTATTGGGGGTTTCGATCTCATCATCGGGGCAAACTTGACACGATCGCAATAACTCCCCATCGATACCTAATTCGCCAAATTCATTGACAATTACCGCAATCCGTCGCCCTTGATTGTGGGTGAGTAAATGTCGAATCAGCGTGGTTTTGCCACTACCCAAGAATCCGGTAATAACGGTGACGGGAATTTTTTTTGCCATGTTAAGTTAATTTGCGTGCCGCGCACAAATGGAAATATACGTACCTCGGCGGGCATCCTGACTTCTCGATTTCCGCAGGAATCGATTTACAGTTGCACAGACAGCGTTGGCTTTGCACCAAACTTTCCCCGTTACCTCTACTGGCTGCTCCCCAGTAGAACCGAGTTCGGTCTTATAGTTTACCGCAATTACTCGCTACATCTTGGCGGTAAACTTTATTAATCGCATAGCTCGCTTGATTCTACCAAAAATATCCCGATCGAATCCTCGTGCGCTGTTCGCCAGGATCGTATTCTAGGATATATTCGCGAGTAATTGCAGCTTGCGCGCGCAGATTTGCAACCTCACTTTCGGCAATTTCGGTATCTGTAGATAGTAGGATAACTTGTTGACTGGCGGTGGGGAAATAACGTTCGAGCAAATTGGTACGGTGAGAGGAATCTAATCTACCCAATGGTGTATCGATCGCAATTGGCAATTGTCGCCCTGATACTCGTGCTAATCCCCATAATAAGGCGATTGCTAAGAGTTGTTTTTCACCTGCGGAAAGTCGATGTTTTGGTAATGATTTGCCCTCGCGATCGTGAAGAGATAAGGTGAAGGTGTTACTATCGATCGTGACTCGCTGGACGAGTTCGGATTTATGTAAGAGATATCGCAAACACTCGGTCACTTCGTTTTCGAGTTTATTAATTTTTTTGAGGGTGAGTTTGGCTTTAAATATTTCTAATGTCGCTTTAACTTTGGCGACGGATTCAATAATATGTAAATCGTTTTTCAGCTTGATATTAGTTTCGGTATAAGTTGCTAGTTCTTGTTTTGTTTTAGCAATAATCCGATCGAGTTCTTGGTATTGACGTTCGCTAGTAATTTTGTCGGCTTTAAGCTGAGATACTAATTCGCGGGCGGTGGTTTCTCGATCTTTCAGGCGGGTATATTCTTCTGGCGATGCGGCTGTGGCAATTTGCCGATCGACAAAATCTAATTCTGCTTCGAGTTTTGTTAATTGAGCTTGCAGTTCGCTGACTTTATCGATGTCGCGATCGAGATCGGATTTGAGGATATTATCTAACTGTTCGATCGCTTCTACATCGGCATTCAACCAGGCGGGTGGATCTAATTTAGCATCTTGCTTTAAGCTCTGATTTTCAAGTTCTAAAAAGGCTTGAATATCGGTAATCCGCTCGGTTGAGATTGTTTTTTGTTGTAAATATTCGAGCAAACGCCGATCGCGATCGACTAATAAATCGAGTGCGGCTTTAGCTTGTTGATGGCGTAATTCGAGCCGCGCTTGCGATCGAATTTTTACGAGTAAAGGTGTAATTAAAGCCAGTGGTAAATTACCTGCGGCTAGATGCCCTAGCTCTTGCCGCAGCCGATCGATTTGGGTTTGGATAGCTTTCGATTCTAATTCTAATTCCTTACCTTGAGCGGCAATTTTGCCCCCTTCAAGTACGAATTTATCGAAGGCTTGTCGTTCGCGATCGATTGCAGTTTCTAGCTTGGCTTCGAGCTTGACCGATCGGTCTTGTAATTGGGCTAGTTCTAATTGTTGTTGCTCTAATCTAGCCTCAATTTTATCGATCGCCTCTAGTTGACTTTTATTGGCGGCATTTTTGCGTTTTCTACTTACTAATACATCTAAATCTGTAGCTAATCTTTCGGCTAATTCTAAACCGAGTAACGATTGAATTGCATCGTACACGCCGACAGGTGGTGTTTCTTGCTCTGCTAATTCTTTAACTTGTTCGCCATCGAATAGGAATAAATTAGAAATCCCTAATGGCAGGAGATTTTCAATATATTCATCCCAGGTATTTAATAAAGCTTTATCCGCCCAATCATCTACTAAAATTGCTAAAGTATCCTTCCCATCTTTAGGGTTGCGCTCCCAATATCTAACGATCCGAATATCCCTAAAGTCACCATCTTCAGCAATCTGAAAAGCTAATTCTACCCGTGCTTTTTCGGTTGGTAATGTTTGCCGACTGACACATCGATCTAAAAATTCACCATAACTCAAATTTCCCCGCGTCGAACACTGAGCGCGCGCACCATATAGAGCCAAGCGAATGGCATCCATAATTGTCGTTTTACCACCACCATTCATGCCCCCAATCAGAATAATCGGACGGCTATCTGCGGAGGTATCCGGTAGTAAATTAATTGTATTCTTACCGAGATAAGAACCGAAGTTTTCTAATACCAGTTCGCGGAATAGCATAGGGGAGATGGGAGTTAGGATCGGGGAGCGGGGGGACGGGGGACTGGGGGACAGATAAATTGTTAATCCAAAATCTTTCTTACTTCTTACTTCTTACTTCTTACTTCTTACTTCTTACTTCTTACTTCTTACTTCTTACTTCTTACTTCTTACTTCTTACTTCTTACTTCTTACTCCCCGCTTACAAGAGATCGGCTAAATTAATATCTCTTTCTAGCAGGCAAGCATGACCGCTGAGGGGTAGTAAAGTTGTTTTTGACTTGGGAAGTTGTTGGTGGAG
>NZ_JANPLS010000309.1:0-2738 GCF_031422475.1 Chamaesiphon sp. VAR_48_metabat_403 | reverse complement strand
TGACATATCCAGAGATCTACGAAGTTGGGGCGAGCAATCTGGGGCATATTATCCTCTACAGTATTATCAACGCCCAGCCGCGCCAATTGTGCGATCGAGCCTACCTTCCCGCTGCGGATTTAGCCCAGAAATTACGGGATACGCAGACACCATTATTCGGGGTGGAGTCGCAGAAATCCCTCGCCGAATTTGATATCCTCGGTTTTAGCCTCAGCTACGAATTGGGCGCGACGAACATCTTAGAGATGTTGACTCTTGCGGGAATTCCCCTGACGTGGCGCGAACGGGCGGAGGGTAATTATCCGCTGATTTTTGCAGGTGGACAAACGGCGACATCCAATCCCGAACCCTATGCAGATTTCTTTGACTTTATCGCCCTGGGGGATGGGGAAGAATTATTGCCCGAAATTGGGTTAGTAGTTGAAGATGGCAAAAATGCGGGGCTGAGTCGGTGCGATTTGTTATTGGATCTCGCTCAGGTTCCAGGCGTATATGTGCCCCAATTTTACGATTCGCATCCCGATGGCAGCGTCAAGCCCAATCATCCCGAAGTACCCGAACGCATTCTCCGACGGGTAGCTACTCCAATTCCAGCATACTCGATCGGGTTGGTGCCCTATGTCGAAACCGTCCACGATCGATTAACTATCGAAATTCGCCGTGGTTGTACCCGTGGGTGTCGCTTTTGTCAGCCAGGGATGTTGACTCGCCCCGCACGGGATGTGGAGCCGGAAGCGGTAATTAATGCGATCGAGACTGGAATGCGATCGACGGGTTATGATGAATTCTCCCTCCTCTCCCTCAGTTGCTCGGATTATCTCGCCCTTCCCGCTGTGGGATTGGAAATCAAGAATCGGCTCAAGGATGAGAATATCTCCCTCTCCCTCCCCAGTCAGCGGGTAGATAGATTCGATGAAGATATTGCCAATATCATCGGTGGTACGCGCAAAGGTGGCTTAACTTTCGCGCCGGAAGCGGGTACCCAACGGTTGCGGGATATTATTAATAAAGGTTTGACGAATGAAGAATTGCTGCGCGGTGTGAAGACGGGCTTCGAGCAGGGTTGGGATAAGATTAAACTCTACTTTATGATCGGTTTACCTGGTGAAACCGATAGCAAAAAGCTGTCTTGGCAGGTCGCAAGTTGATGATATGCTAGGTAAATAGTTGAGAGCGATGTAATGCAGATCTTGATATAGATGACCAAGAAAATTATAAGTCTCTTTTCTGGTGCTGGTGGTATGGATATTGGGTTTCATCAAGCTGGTTTTGAAACCGCAGTCGCAGTAGAACAAGATCCATCATGCTGTGCGACATTAAGGCGAAATATGCCAAATGTAACTGTCATCGAAGGCGATATTAAAAAAATTTCGACCCAAGAAATACTTCAGGCGGGGAAATTGAAACCACTAGAACCTGCTTTAGTTGTAGGTGGGCCGCCATGTCAAAGTTTTAGTCTTGCGGGTAAGCGGATGGGCATGGATGATGCCAGAGGTAAATTAGTGTTGGAATATATTAGAGTAGTTCGAGAATCTCTGCCAGTGGCATTTGTGATGGAGAATGTTCGAGGTATGGCAAATTGGGCTGGAGGAGAAGCTCTTAATGCCATATTAAGTGAAGCTTCAAAAGAAATTATTTATGATGAGCAAGTCTATAAATATGAACTATCTTATGAAATTTTGAATGCGGTCAATTATGGTGCCCCACAGTTCAGGGAACGGATAATTATTGTTGGAAATCGAATTGGCAAAAAATTTAATTTTCCGATGGCAACTCGCGCGGCTCCATCAGAATCTCAAATGAATTTATTTAGTAGTCCTCTGGATAAATGGAATACTGTATGGGAAGCAATTGGGGAATTGCCAACTGCCGAAGAACCTTCAGAAACTGCTCTGCGTGTTTCAGGGACAATTAAGGAGCGGATCGTCAATCATGGATATTAAAAACCACCAAAGAACAGCACATGCGCCTTCCACAATTGCCAAGATTCAAGCTGTGGCTATTGGCGGAAAATTAAGCGACATAGCACAAACATTTGGATCGACATATAGACGACTAGATCCTGACAAGCCCTCACCGACAGTAACCAGAAGTGGATATCGAGATTTTATCCACCCATTTGAAGATAGAATGCTGACAGTTAGAGAATTAGCTTGCTTACAGACGTTTCCACTCGACTGGGAATTTTTAGGAACTAGACTCGATTCTTATAGTAGTAAAAGAGTTGTCACAATGACTCAATTTGGACAAGTAGGTAATGCTGTACCGCCTGTTCTTGCTAAAGCTGTCGCAATAGCAATTATGGAGCAGTTTTTCAAGGAAAATTTAGATGAATAACTTGCATGTAACTTCTGCTAGCAGTCTTATCACAACTGCTGCTGCAAGAAGAAATGGTTTTCTAGAGTATGCGCTGCGTAGGAATAAGGAAGCAATACCTTTTATTGATAAAGGAAAAGCACTAAAGGCTACTCTCGAAGCTCACTCGAACAAACCACAAGATATTTTAAATATTGTCAAAATTAGGGAGAGTTTAATCGAAGCTGCTGGAATATCTGTTAAAGCAAAAGCTCATCTATCCAATGAAGATAAAGATAGACTGTTAACAGATTTTATCGATCGAATACTAATACCGTCAGGTACTGACTATATCGACGAAATTATTTATCGATATCTTCTAACATCAGGTGATGCACTTGGTGGCAAGATGCGAAATATTGTTGGTTCGATCGCCAATGAAA
>NZ_JANPLS010000308.1:0-13439 GCF_031422475.1 Chamaesiphon sp. VAR_48_metabat_403 | reverse complement strand
CCCTTTACCCCACCCTTTATAAGCTACGGTGTATACACATCTCTGGTGAGAAGCGAAATTGGTGGGAATCCCCCTGTCTTGAAAAGGTGCTTTACTTGCGGCTCGCCTTTGGACGGGTTCCCCGTCAAAAAAGGCGAGACAAGACAGGGGAAACAAGCGACGTTTTGGGGGGAAGCTTCCCCCCAAAAGCTCGCGCCCCAAGAACGCACTTTTCGCTGTCTTGTCGGTTTTTTACGTCACGGGGGAACCCCGTGACGTAAAACCGCCGCTGTCTTGTCTTGACGCACACAAACGGGAGGTTCCCTCCCGTTCGATGCGTCGCTGTCTCACATAATCCGGGAGGGAACCTCCCGGCTGCGAGCCGCTAAATCCCCCTTGGAAAGGGCAGGGCTGATTCATTCCCAGAGGGGATGAATTTGTCAATATCTGAAGCGATCGGTTTTTAGATGAATGTGGTTGTTTCTTAGTATGAAATTACCATTTATTCGATCGAAATTACCTGCTTTTCATTTTGACAACCTAAGCCTAGTAACGAATGAATCAGCCCTGCTTGGAAAGGGGGACTTTAATGCCCCCTTTCCAAGGGGGTTGGGGGATTTAGATCTCGAAACGAATTCCAGCCAACTTGTGTATATACCGTAGCCCCTTTATAAGGGGAGGGTTGGGGTGGGGTAAAGGGACTACGCAACAACTCAAATAACTTATATGCTGTAACTAATTAACGATACTCTTGATTTTGAATATCGCTCAGTCGGGCTTCTGGGCGTTTGAATCTGTCGATTTGAGACTCAAAGAACTGACGATTTTGTTCTAGATGTTTAGGATTGGAATCATCTAAAGGATATAGTAAAGCCGCACGTAAAGCTTGAATAACTGCCGACGTTACACAATACATCGATCGTTGAAAACTCACACCCAATTGAATTAACATATCATCTTTACCCCGACAGTGTTGCTGATAATAATCGAGCAAATATTGAGGCAAGAAATGATACATATCATCCATTAGTAATGTCGGTGGAATCCCGGCACTCCCGACTGGATTGACATCGGCATAAAGAATTCCATAGTGAAAATCAGCTTGTCCGGCGGGTACTTGCTCTGCTTGCGCGTTATACGATTTTGTACCGCGAAATGGTGCCGTCCGGTAAAATACGGCTTCTACATATGGCAAAGCTGCTTCATACAACCAGGTAAATCCACAAGATTTAGGAATAATTTCAAACATTTCCCCATTGATGTACACATGATGATAAATCGGTCTGCCCGCGACGGCAAAAATGCCATTTATCAAGAAATTCATCGCATCGGGAACGGAGGCAATTTTACCTTCATCGTAAAGATCGCTCATTTCAAAAAAGACGGGAGCCATTACTTCCCAAAATAGTCCTAAATTGGAATAGTAAGACATCACCCGCACTTGTTCGATAAACATATCGGGGAAAAGTTTATATAGAGCTAACATCGCCGGATTGCCCTTAAAATATGCTTTAATGGCTCGATCGGCATTTTGCTTGTACTCGTCGGTATCTAAGTAAGGATCGAACCTGCCGCCCATGCCGCGATGCCAGTACATAGCTTGCATACAAGCTTCGGCAAACTCCATGTTAATCCGATCGTGTAATAAGTGATGGAAAATTTTGGGCATTTTAGTACTGCGCCCATTTTCCATAAATTCTAGTAGTTCTGGGTGAGCGGAAGCCTCACCTTTTTGCCAAATTCGCAAGTCAGCAGTTTCGCCTGCGTAGTGGTTGGGTAAGTCTAGGTATTCTTGGGGCAGAAAGTACTTAAATGCGGGCAGGGGATTGAGGAAAACGCGTTCGGCTATGTACAATAAGTCGCGCCAGTAGAAGTCCATCGGTACGGCGTAGGCTTTGTACAAACCGATAATTTGCATGAGGTTTTCGGGTGTATCTGGTAGCATTGCGCCACCTGCTTCCAGGCGATGGATGACATCGGCGAATTGATGGGTGGATGGTGGGAGTTGGGTGGTGGTTGCTGTCATGGGGATTTTGGATTTTGGATTGTAAATCGTTTAAATCTGTAGGGGCAGGTTTATGCCCTTGATGCCGTTTTTACTAGCAATTTCATTCAAACCTGCCCTCCTCACTAGTTCCTGTATTGCATTTGTTGGGTTTGTTGCGGAGATCTAACCCACCCCGCCCTACGGGCACCCCTCCAAGGCTACCGTGTATACACATCTTTGGTGAGAAGCGAAATTGGTTTGAATCCCCCTGTCTTGTCGGTTTTTTACGTCACGGGGGAACCCCAGAATAAAACCGCCGCTAAATCCCCCTTTCTAAGGGGAACTTTGACCGGATCTGAGCAAGCTGCTTGGTGCGCTGTCTTGACCCAAACACATGCGGAGGGAACCTCCGCGTGATTTGGGTCGCTACACTGTCGGGGAACCCGAACAGTTCGCGCATCCGCTTTTTAAGGGGGTTTGGGGGATTCAGATCTCGAAACGAAGTCTAACCAACTTGTGTATACACCGTAGCCTCCAGGGAGGGGATTTTTCGGTCTTATTTTCTAGTTTCTATTCTGGCGATTTCATTACCACCAGCCGTGGGAAGAGTGGCGACGATGTTGTCGGTGGTAATTTGGGTGTGCGAAATCAGAATATTTGGTTGAATACCTAGCAAAATAATCAACGCAGCGAGCACGATTGCGGGAATTCTTTCGGTGGCGGCGACTTTGGGTAGATAGGTAAAATCTTCGGCTAACTTACCAAACAGGGTGCGATTGATAATAATAACGAAATAGATGGAAGTTAAACCCGTACTCGCCAGACAAATCAGCGTGGGAATTGGGAAGGTGGCATAACTACCTTGGAAGGAGAGAAATTCGCCGATAAAACCTACCATGCCTGGAATCCCCGCACTCGCCATCATGGTGAGGATTAACATGGTGCCAACGAAAGGTAAGCCGCGTTTGGGATTCAGTAAGCCGTGTAGTTTATTAATATCGCGGGAGCCAGTCTTGGCTTCGATAATACCGACGAGGTTGAATAATAACGCCAGAATTAAGCCGTGAGCCACCATTTGGTAAACTGCACCTAAAATGCTCAAGGAATTGCCCGCCGCAGTGGCGAGTAATACGTAGCTTAAATGGGCGACTGAACTATAAGCAATGGTTTTTTTGATATCGGTTTGGGCGATCGCAATTAAACTACCATAAATAGCCGTAACGACCGAAATTAGTGCCAACCAGGGCGCGACGATTAACCAGGCATCGGGGAATAAACCCAAGCCAAAGCGAATCAATCCATATGTGCCCAATTTAGAGACAATTCCGCCGAGCAACATCGACACGGGTGTCGAAGCTTCGACATAAGCATCGGGCAGCCAAGTATGGAAAGGTACTAGTGGCATTTTAATGCCAAAGCCGAGCAGAATCACACAGAGGAATAATAGTTGTAAGTTAGCAGGTAAATGGGTTGCAGCTAAAGATTCATAATTAAAATCACCAGTTTTGGCAAACCACGCCCAACTCAAGAAACCAGCCAGCAAAATTATCCCCGACAAAGCTTGATAAATCAGAAACTTGGTCGCTGCATAGCCACGTTTTTCACCGCCCCAAATTGCAATTAATAGATAGAGCGGAATTAGTTCTAGTTCGTAAAACAGGAAAAATAAGAGTAAATTCTGAGCCAGAAAAGCTCCCGTAATTGCCGCACTTACTAACAACAATAATGAGTGAAATAGCCGAGGTCGTTCGACATGGCGATCGGTAGCCTGAACTGCCAGTAATACTAGTAAAGTGTTAAGTACGATTAGTGGCAAAGACAACCCATCGATCCCTAAATTGTAATCCAGTCCCAACGGCTCGATCCAATTAAAATGTTCGATAAATTGCAATCCTGGATTTTGATAATTAAATCCAGCAGCGATCGCAATCGAGATTACTAGCGTCAATCCCGAAATGGCTAACGCAATTGCTCGGCTAAAATTAGGCAAGACTCCAATCAGAATTGCCCCCAAAACAGGCAACCAAATAATAGCACTCAACATCATTCTCGATTCTTCCTCCATCATTTATCTGTAGACTGAATTCTCAGCAATTAAAACTGCCGCTCGCGATTGAAGTCCGCTTGCGCGGACTTCAACAGTATTAACAGCAATTTTAATCGCTGGCTCCCCAATTAAGCAACTTTAGTGACAATTCCAGTATCGAGATCGTAAAAACCACCGCTAATCTTTAGTTTGCCGCTTTTAACTAAATTGGCAATTACAGTTGAGGATTTGAGGATGGCAATCTGACCTTTAATATTAGCGATCGTGGCATTTTTCAGTGCGTCGCCAGCTTGATTTTTACTAGCAACTACGGCTGGCTCGATCTGCTTGAGAATACTGCCAATTTGACCGGGAACTGGTTTGTTATCGATCGTAGCTTTGACCGCACCACAAGCACTATGTCCTAGTACTAATATCGCTTTAGAACCCAATACTAAAGTTCCAAATTCTAGACTACCAATTTCTTCAGGCGTAGCCACATTACCCGCAACTCTGACTACGAAAAGATCGCCCAAACCTTGGTCGAAGACAATCTCTGCTGGCACGCGAGAATCGGCACAACCCAGAATTGCCGCAAATGGTTTTTGACCTTTTGCAACTTCTCTGAGCCTAAACGAACCTCGATTGGGTTGTTTGGTTTTTTGACTGGTAAACCGCTTATTTCCTTGCAATAATTCCTCGATCGCGCTGTCAGGAGTAAGATTTTGTTTAGACATTGCTGGAGGTACATCGAACAAATCTACGCCCAACTTACTAGTTACCAAGCCAGCTCCAACGGCAACGCCACCAAACCGAAACAAGTTACGACGAGAGATATAATTTAAAACTTTTCCTTTCATGATTTTAATTGTGTTGTTTTGTAGTTGAAAAAGAGATGGCAATCAAATTTATTAAACCAGTAGTCCCATCATGAGACCGAGAATAATAATCCCCGAAAATGCCAGCAAAATATAAAGTTGAGATTGACCGGAAGTGGTGTATTTAAGAGATTGTCCGCTAAACAAGGTGCTGATACCCACTAAATTTACCAAACCATCGACAATATATCGATCGAACCAATTAATTATCCGCGCGCTCGTAGCTACCAATAGCACAATTGTCAATTGATAAAAACGTTGGATGTAAAAATCGTAGGTAAAAAAGTTTTGCACCAAAGGAATCGGTAACTTAATCGGCTTGGGAATCCCTTTAAATCCATAGAGGATTACACCTGTTGCCAACCCAGAAATACTCGACCAGACTAATAGTGGAGCCAGCATGACATTTAACTCACTCCAACTCGGTAGCAGTCCCAAATCGCGTAAAATAATCGGCAAGTGGCAGATAAAAACTGCCGAGAAAATTATAGGTAAACTAATCAACCAAAATGGTTCTACCGATCTCTCTGACATTGGCTGGGTTTCACCCAAAAAGATCTGACAAAATAAGCGAGTCAAGCTTAGTGTCGTCAGCGTATTCACAATTAAAATTACGCCCACCAACCAAGGTTGTTCTACCCACAAACTCTGAACCAATTGCCAAAAGCCCCAAAAGCCACCTAACGGAGGTACCGCCACAAATGAAGCGATCGCGACTAACATTGAAAAAGCAGTCAATGGCCGACGCGACCATAAGCCGCCCAATTGAGTAATATCTTGAGTAACATTCGTCCAAATAATCGAACCGATACTCATATATAGCAATGCCATTCCGAAAGATTCATTAAATAAAATAAATCTAGCCGAATCGATATTTTGCGTACCGACAGCAATAAAAACCAAGCCGATATAAGCACTTAGAGCATAAGACAATACCCGCTTCATATCGACTTGCGCGATCGCAATTAACGAGCAACAAAAAGATGTCGCCACGCCCAAAATCACCAGAATATTTAATAACAGTGGCGATAATGAAATGACCGGAGCGAGCTTAATCAGTACGAACGCCCCCGCCCCAACTACTACGGCATTCCGCAATACCGTCGCTGGAATCGGTGCTTCCATTGCTTCATCCAGCCAGAGCTGGAAGGGAATCTGAGCGCATTTACCCAGTGGGCCAGCACTCAGAGATAAACCCAAAAATAGAGCTACTGATGGGTCGATTTGAGCCGTTTGCGCCCACGTTGCCAACTCGGTAAAGTTCCACGTTCCGGTAATTGGATAAATGGCAATTACCCCCATCAGCAAAATAATGTCGCCCACTCGCTTTGTCCAAAAAGCATCGCGCGCGCCAGTAATTACCAGCGGTTGAGCGTACCAGAAACCGACTAATAAATAAGTAGCCAGCGTTAGCAACTCCAGAAATACATAGCTAAAGAACAGCGAATTAGATAATACCAAGCCACAAATCCCCGCTCCAAAGCAATTCATCAAAGAGAAGAATCGCCCCCAGCCCCAATCCATCTCTAAATAACCGACAGCATAAATCTGAGAAACCAGACTGATTGCCGTGACAACTGCTGTCGCAGTTAGCGTAATTGCCGAAATTTCGATCGGGAAGTTGATGTCTAAGGTGCTGGCGTGCAACCAACTATAGCTAAGTGCTTGAGTCGGTAAATCCCAACCCGTAAGGAGAGCTACGATCGCGTGCATGAAGGCGATCCCCGCCATGAAGATATTAATATAACCTGCTGGTCTAGTGCCTAATTGCCCCGACCAGCCGACCGACCAAGGCAGTGCTAACATCGCACCAATTAGCGGGTAACAAGGAATCAACCAAATTGTGTTGAGGACTATCGAATGCATAGACTTAAATCTATAATTTAATAATTATGATTAGTAGTGGCTCTATGTAAAGAATACTCCAAAATTCTCATAAAGGAAAGACGAAGCATAGAGTTAAATCAAATATTTACTCTAATTTTTACTTATCTTTACTATGATATATAGTCGATTATCTATTGTTAAATTAGCTATAAATCTATACTTTGGGGAATTGACTTAATTAATTCGCAAAAACGATCGGTAGATCGATTACTTATCGAATTGCGGCAATAGCGATCGATTTAGACTTTAATTGGGAAACATGTATCTATACGACTATTTTATAGCAACCGAACGACTCGCTGCTTAGTGGCACCCGTTTCGATCGGCAAATCTCGATGGAGATTGTTACCCTTTCGATTCTCCGCTAAAGAGACTCCACCAACGAGTGTAAAGTATACCAATATGTCCCAGTTATCAATTCTGCGGATCTTACCGCTGTTCGCACTGACTATTCCTCTCATTGCATTTGCCAAAGATGCTACTCCCATTGTCCCCATGACGTTAGGAAGAGAATATACCGGATCGCTGGCACCATCGCCGAACAATCCTCAAGGAGAAGTTTGCTATGGATTGTCGGTAGAGCCAGACACGCGCATTACCCTCAGAGTCAAAACTGGTGGAGTAGGCATCGTTAAATTCGCGCTTTACGACAAATCCAAAGGATTGCAATTTTTCCACAACGATGTTACCAGTAAGTCTCAAGCTGGAGCCAACAGCCCCATCGACTCTAGATTTAGCTTTCCGGCTATTAGTGAGGTGTCGCAACTATGCTTGACGACTACTAATGCCGCTAGCGGTCAGCAGTATAATTTTACAGCAACTGCCAAACCCGGTCGAAAGTCTAAATCGCGGCTGGTGCTGCGTCCAGTGTTGCGTCCGGTAAATCCGAATAACGCGATCGCATTAGCATCCAAACACAAGCAATTAGCAGCTCCTACCCCCAAAGCTGCGCCTGTAGAGGCTCCACCACAACCACAGGGAGAACCATACTGTTATGTCGGTACCTGGCAAGTTACCGATCTGAGTAGTTATTGGTTGCCTACCATCAGTAGTTTTACTCAAGCGAAAGTTACCGATCCGCAAATGTTAGGATATGCCAAATTAACGCTCAATCGAGATGGTAATGCCTCATTTGAAGCAGTCGATTTGGAACAAAAATACACCTTAAAATCGAAAGAAACAGGTGCGAAGATCGATCGGATCGGATTGGGGTTTTCGGGTAGCGCGAGTGCCAGATTTCAGGTCAATGCCGATAGTACTTTGACCTTTAGTTCGCAAAATTATCGGCGGCTCGATAGCAAGCTCAACTTGGGATCTAGTCTCAAACTGACTGGCGATCGATTATTAACGATTTTTGGCGATAATAATCCAGACAGGCAAACGCAAAAAGATGCTCCGCCATTCAAAGCGCAGTATAAATGTGTCGATCGTGAAAATATCACTTTACAGATTCCCCTACCCACTGGGCAAAAATCGATTACCATCGCACTCAAACGGATTAATTAGGGAATAGCCCCCAAATTAATTAAGTGTTGTAAAGCAACGGCGCGATCCCCAGGTAAATATTGCTTTGTGAGTGTTTCGAGCAAAAAAAGTGAGTTAAGATCGCAGACTATTAGCCAAGATGCAATCGCCTACTCGATCGGTTAGCTGTCACCCAACAGCAACCGCCCATCGACTGGCATCTTGCTTAAATCGATCGTGAACTCATAACTCATCTATGCCGCATCCTCTCCACGTCGCCTTTATCTGGCACCAGCATCAACCTCTGTACAAGTACCGCGATGGTAAGTACCGACTACCATGGGTGCGTTTACATGGGACGAAAGATTATCTCGATCTGATTTTATTACTCGAAAAATATCCCAAACTGCATCAGACGGTAAACTTAGTACCATCATTAATTTTACAGCTAGAAGATTATATTGCCGGGACAGCCTTCGATCCTTACTTAGAACTGGCTTTGATGCCTACCGAACAGCTTCAGGCGGCTCAAAAACAGTTTATCATTCGGCACTTTTTCGATGCCAACCATCATACTCTGATCGATCCTCACCCCCGTTACAGTGAGTTATATCACCAACGCCAAGATCGTGGTGAGCCGTGGTGTTTAGAGCATTGGATCGATCGCGACTATGGGGACTTGTTGGCATGGCATAATCTAGCTTGGTTCGATCCATTATTTTGGGAAGAGCCAGAGATCGCCCATTGGTTGAAACAAGACAGAGACTTTACTTTAAGCGATCGGCAGCGGATTTATTCCAAGCAACGCGAGATTTTACGGCGCATTGTGCCTCAACATCGCAAGATGCAGGAATCGGGACAATTAGAGGTGACGACAACACCTTATACGCACCCAATTTTACCTCTGCTAGCAGATACCAACGTCGGACGGGTAGCCGTGCCGAATATGGATTTACCCAAAGAGCGGTTTCAGTGGGCGGAAGATATTCCCCGCCATTTAGGTAAAGCTTGGGACATGTATAAAGATCGATTCGGTTGCGTCCCACGGGGCTTGTGGCCGTCGGAACAGGCAGTCAGCCCCGAAATGCTACCCTATGTGGCGCGGCAGGGCTTTAAATGGCTCTGTACCGATGAATCGGTATTGGGTAATACCCTCAAGCAATACTTCCATCGCGATGGTGCGGGTAATGTGCTGGAACCAGAATTGTTATATCGCCCGTATCAAGTAAGTACGCCCGATGGCGACTTATCGATGGTATTTCGCGATCATCGCTTGTCGGACTTAATTGGGTTTACCTACAGCGGGATGCCAGCCGAGACAGCCGCGGCGGATTTAGTCGGACATTTACACGCAATTTCTCGATCGCTAGCTGCCAAAGAAGGGCATGATGGTACCACTCTAGAGAAACCGTGGCTAGTCACGATCGCCCTCGATGGTGAAAACTGCTGGGAACACTACCATCTCGATGGTAAACCATTCCTCGAACATCTTTATGGCACCCTCAGCGAAGACGAGACAATTAAACTCGTCACCGTCTCCGAATTCCTCGATGAATTCCCCCCTACCGCCAGCTTCCCCCCTGCCGATCTCCACACGGGTTCCTGGGTAGATGGGAGCCTCACCACCTGGATTGGCGATCCTGCCAAAAACCGCGCCTGGGATCTGCTCACCGCCGCCAGACAAGTACTGGCAAATCATCCCGAATCTACCGAAGAGACTAACCCCGCCGCCTGGGAAGCTCTCTACGCCGCTGAAGGTTCGGATTGGTTCTGGTGGTTTGGCTATGGACATTCTTCTAACCAAGATGCGATGTTCGACCAACTTTTCCGCGAACACCTGATCGCTCTGTATCAGGCTTTAAATGAGCCTGTACCCCCCGAATTGCGGTTGCCAGTGGAATCCCACGAGCGACGGACTACTTACCGTCCAGAGGGCTTTATTCACCCAGTTATCGATGGTAGCGGCGACGAGCAAGATTGGAATTTCGCTGGACGTTTAGAAATCGGCGGGGCTAGTGGTACCATGCACCAAGCTAGCGCGATTCAGCGGGTCTTTTATGGTGTGGATCACCTGAATTTCTATCTGCGGATGGATTTCCAAGCAGGTGTCAAACCCGGATTAGAGATTCCTAACGAGCTAAATCTGTTCTGGTTCTATCCTAAAGAAATCATGCACAATAGCCCGATTCCTCTGGCTGAATTACCCCGTCAAGCTCCAACTAATTATCGGTTCCACCATCGCCTATTAATCGATCTGACGACTAAAAATACCTGGTTGCATGAAGCGATGGATTACGATCGATGGGAGACTCGATCGAGCAATGCCGAAGTAGCTTGGGATAAGTGTCTAGAAGTTGCCGTACCTTGGGCAGATCTCAATTTAGAACCAGATTATGGGCTACAAATGGCGTTAATGTTCTCCGACTGCGGTCGTTATCGCCAGCATATTCCAGAACAGGGTTGGATTAGTTTGCAAGTTCCGTAGACGAGTAGATCGGCTTGAGCTTTTAGCCTAAAATCTAGGTGGCGGGCAGTGCTCGTCACCCTCCTATCTTTATTTATGTCCGATCGTCAAAAGTCATTCCTGACTTGGGTTGTTAATACAGTAGGAATAATTGTGCTGTTGCATGTTTGCCCATTCTACTTAGTCATCGCAATCGGCAGCTTAGGCATTGGTGCGTTAATAGTTGTCGGGCAGGAATGGTGGCAACATAAGTTTCGATCCTCTAAACATCCATATAATTCAACACCTGAATCACTAGCAGATGGATCTCAATCCCCAGCAAATTATTATCCTTGGATGAGCGAACTTGATACGCTTGAATTAGACTTGTGCGAGAGTAATATCGGCGATCCCACCTGTGAATATAATGCCCATTCACCATACATTCGTTGTGCGGTAAATCCTCATCTCGACACTTGTGAAGACTGTCAGCACTACGAACAATCGAGCTGAATTATCAATAAAGTGATGCGGTCGATCGCCAATCTGCAAAACCGGACAGTCACGATTCGACCTACAATAATAGTGACCGCACCCTCTTAAAAGAACTTCTTGCAAAGAATTAGGCGAAAACTAGATCGCGATTAATCAATCTGTGCTAGCTTACCTACTGTTATTGGTATAAGTTAAAATCTAAATCTAAAATATAAATGACTATTTTTACGTTGCAATCAGTTAAAAAAGACTTTGGAATTAAAGAGATTCTTAAAGATGGATCGTTTAGCTTAGATGCGGCGGACAAAGTTGGTTTGATCGGGATGAATGGATCGGGAAAATCAACTTTATTAAAGATGATTGCTGGATTAGAACCGATCGATGGCGGGCAGATTTTACTCAATCCTGGGGTGACGACGATCTATCTACCCCAACAGCCAGAGATGGATCCTAGCCATACGGTACTAGAACAGGTATTTGCATCTAGTGGCGAGCAAATGCAATTAGTCCGGGATTATGAAGAAATATCTGACAAACTAGCTCATCCCGATCTGGCTGATTCGACTGCATTACTCGCGAAATTATCGACTGTAATGCAGCGGATGGACGCGACGAATGCGTGGGAATTAGAAACTAAATCAAAGATTATTCTCACTAAGTTAGGTATCCATGATTTTGATGCCAAAGTTGGCGATTTGTCGGGTGGATATCGCAAACGAATCGCTCTCGCCGCAGCGTTATTATCCGAGCCAGACGCACTATTAATGGATGAACCTACCAACCATTTAGATGCATTATCTGTAGAATGGTTACAGGAGTATTTGAGTCGCTATCGGGGCGCGATTTTATTGATTACACACGATCGCTATTTCTTGGATAAGGTGACTAACCGAATTATTGAGATCGATCGCGGAGATATTTTTACTTATAGTGGTAACTATACTTACTATCTAGAGAAGAAAGCTTTAGCTGAAGAATCGATGGTTGGTACCCAACGCAAACATGCAGGGTTACTCCGACGAGAATTAGCCTGGTTGCAGCGCGGCGCAAAAGCACGCAGTACTAAACAAAAAGCCCGAATCGGACGAGCTGAAGATCTCAAAGAGAAAGAGTTCAAACAGACAACTGGGCGCGTAGATATTTCTACTCCTACTCGACGAATTGGTAAGAAAGTAATTGAAGTTGTCGGCGTATCTAAGAAATACGAAGACCGCCAAATTATATCCGATTTTACATACGAATTTTCACCAGAAGATCGGATCGGCATTATCGGTGAAAATGGGGCTGGTAAATCAACGTTGATGGATATCTGTACGGGACGATTGGCACCCGATAAAGGTAGTGTCGATATCGGTACCACCATTCATATCGGCTACTTCGATCAACATTCGGAAGATTTACAAGAAGCAGGTACCGAACAATTACGCGCGATCGATTATGTTAAAGAAGTTGGTGAATACGTTAAAGTTGCCGACGGTACCCAAATTACCGCATCGCAAATGTTGGAACGGTTTCTGTTTACGCCTAACCAACAATACACGCCGATTAATAAACTCTCTGGTGGTGAAAAACGTCGTTTATTTCTATTGCGCGTACTGATGAGTATGCCCAACGTATTAATTCTCGATGAGCCAACCAACGATCTCGATGTCCAAACATTGGGAGTTCTAGAAGAATATCTTTCTGAGTTTAATGGCTGCGTCATTGTAGTTTCGCACGATCGGTACTTCCTCGATCGCACTGTCGAAAAAATATTTGCGATCGAATCTGACGGCAAAATTCGCGAATATCCCGGTAACTATTCCGTCTATCTCGACTACAAACAAGCCGAAGCCAACGCCGAGAAATTAGCAGCAAAAAATCAGTCGAATACTAAAAAATCCACCCCAACAGTCGCAGCACCAGAACCACCTAAACCCGATGCCCAGAAACGTAAATTATCCACCTGGGAGCAACGCGAATTTACCAAACTCGAAGCCCAAATTGTCAAACTCGAAGCCGATAAAACTAAACTCGAACAGCAATTAGCTCACTCGCCGAATGCTGCATATAGTGAGCTTCAGAAAATAACTGCGGAATTAGAGCAAGTCAATAAATCGATCGACACTACCAGCGAACGATGGCTAGAATTAGCCGAGTTTGCATAGCTTTAAATTAAGTTTCAACCTTTAATACATACGACTTGCTTGAGGGTGGCGACAACCTCTACTAAATCAGATTGATTTTCCATCACCTTATCGATCGATTTATAGGCTGCTGGAATTTCATCGAGCAATTCTG
>NZ_JANPLS010000307.1:0-26082 GCF_031422475.1 Chamaesiphon sp. VAR_48_metabat_403 | reverse complement strand
GGATGGCAACCGAAAGAGTCTGGTATACCTTTTACGGTTGCAGTCGCAGATAATGGTCTGAAAAAATGTGAATTTTGAATCGCCTTTATCTAATGAGCGTCTACAATGGTGGCTAGCTTCTTCATCTGGAATTGACAATCGTGGAAAATACACCCGATCTACAAATCGAGCATCAAAATGTGCCTGCTAACCATCAGGGTTTGCACGATTTCCTCTACAGTGCGGCTGACGAACATGCCGTCACGACAGCACAGCCTCAATTAAACCTGGATAACGATAGCATTCTGCCGCTAGCAGAGTGGCAAGCACTAGCTGAAAATGCGCGTGTGGCTGGGGTATATGCCGTGCTAGACAGTGCCGATCGAACTCAATACGTGGGATACTCGCGCAATGTTTTGACCTCGCTCAAGGGGCATCTCGCCGAGCATGGGAGCGATGTGTGTGCGGCGGTACGGGTGCAGGTATTTAAGTTTCCTAAGCGGGAAGAAATGGAAAGTTTGCGCGATGCGTGGATTGCTGAGTTAGAGACAGTACCGCCGGGAAATACTGGTGAGGGTGGCGTGTGGGCGACGACTGTGGGCGAAATTGCCAAAGCGGCGATGTCGGAGTCGGAAAAAGCGGCTTATGAGGAGAAAAAACTCAAACTGCGCCGCGCGATGGCGGATAGTGCATTGAGTCGGGAATTAGATGCAGCCGCAATTACCGACGAGCAAAAGCGGGAGCATTTTGCCAAAGCGATGACTGAGGATAATTGGAGTGCGGTAATTAAGGAACAAACAGCAGAAACAATTTAGGCATAACTGGCAATTCTACTTTGGGTAGGGGTAATCTATGAATTACCTCATCATTATGCAAACATCCCCGACTTCTCAGAGAAGTCGGGGATGTGTCTTTTAGCTTGATGAATTACCCCTACCTTAATTTTTGAAATCAGTCTAATCGACATCAGCAGCGATCGCGGCTGTAATGGTATCTTTAGCACTATTCTGAAACTCGCGGACGTTAACTCTGTCAAGTAAAGATACGGCAATTACCATTGCTAGAGCTTGGAGGCTAAACACAAAGCCATAAGCAACCATCAGGTTTGGTGATATTAACTTACCAATATTTAACCCTGTACCGCCGATAATGGTTGCCAAACCTTTGGCTAAAGCTTGCGATAATCCCCACGCACCGATAAATGTGCCAGCACTTTCGGGAACTGTTAAATCTAACATCATCGAAATCGAACCAGTCGTTACCAATCCCGAACACATCCCAAATAGTAGTAGAGCTAATTGGAGAAAAACTGCCTTTTGAGTTAAGCCTGCGACAATTACCCAGAGCATCGATGCCGCCACTAGCATACAACCTAACCTGGTTGTTTTCTGTTTGCCCAACTTGGGGATAAACAAGAAGCCCGCCGCACTCAATCCTAGCAGAGTTCCGCCACCCCAATAAGCATTTAGAGAAGCCGTTTGACCGATGGGGAGATTGAAAATATCACCACCATAAGTTTCTAGAATCGGATCTTGAATGAATAATCCGAGCGTCATTACTACTAGAAAGGTGAAAAATATTTGAGTTTGGCGACTGGCTGTGAGAATAGCTAGAGCGCGCCCTAATGATAACTGCGAATCTGCTGAGGATATTTTTGCCCGACGGGTAAATCGCGAATATTTCTGTTCGACTCCCCAGGTAGCCACCACAGTTAAGATACAAATTAGTGCGGGAATAATTAAAAATAGGCGATTAATTTGAGCTTGAACCTGCACGATCGTGGCATCGATTGTTAATGACTTGAGCAAAACGCCGATCGTAATTGCCCCGACGATCGTACCACCAATTAACATCGACCAATCGATCGCGACTACTTTCGATCGATCTTCTTCATCGGTAATATCTACCAATAGAGTTGCAAATGGTGTCGAACACATACTCACCGATAAGCCATATAGGGCAAAGATCAGCCCCAATAAACCCGCCCAACCGTAAGTTACTAACGTCCAACCAGCTAGCTTGAGACTCGCGCCTAATTGCCACATTACCTGCACAGCAATTATCGCATTAATCGCCAGTCCCGCCGCTCCCAGCCAGATATAACCAGTCCGATGATAGCCAAATAACGGTTTGGTATCAGAAAGTTGCCCGAAGATTACTCTAGCTGGAGCAACAAACAATGTTAAGGCTAAAATGATGGTTGCGATCGTACTCGGTACGGCTAATTCTTTAATTAGTACCCGATTGAGTACGCCAAATACCATCACCGACATCATCCCCAGCCCCATCTGGAATAATCCCAGCCGGACGATGGTGAGTAGTTTAACTTTGGGTAAAGTTTTACTATAGCCGTAATTTCGACTGATTTCTGGACTAGATAAATCGCCAGTAGTCATAAAATTAAATATAAAAAAACTAGATCTAAGTTCGTCTAATCTAAACCAGATTTCTCATAACTACCAAGAAATGGGTTCATAAAAATTTAGACTGTTTTTATTGACTAATTAGAGTTTTTGTGCAGTCAATCGGGTAGAATTGCCCCTACTCGACTTTACCGCAAACTAGAAGCAATGGCGACTTGTACCTGTGCTAGCCGTAAGACGCGATCGCCGAGCGTGTAACCGCGCTTAATTTCATCGATGACGGTTCCGGCGGGGTGTTCGTGAGTGCCGACTTCTCGCACGACTTCATGTAAATGCGAGTCAAATTTACGACCTTTACTTTCGGTAACGCGCACGCCGATTTCTTTGATACTCGATAGCATTTTAGTTTCTAACATCGAGTAACCTTTTTGAATGGCAGCCTCGCGATCGGTTTGGGGTTTAATCGACGTACGGGCGAGTTCGATGACATCGATAACTGATAATAATTGGAGGGCAATTTCGGCACGAGTACCGTGTTCTACTTGCGATCGACTTTGTTTGATGCGCTGCTCGAATTCGTCGGACTCTTGTTGATAATTCTCTAATTCTTTTAATAACTGTTCGCGATCGGTTTGGGCGGCGATCGCTTGTTTCTTCCAGTACAAAGTAGTTTCTAAGCTATTGCTGTTATCGATATTTAGTTCGCAGCTATTGGGATAAGTATCGGCAGCCAGAAGCTGATTTTGTAATAATATCCTCGGTGGAATGCACCGTTTGACTTCCGCAAAAGTCGTTTTGCCCTCACAGAAAAGTTTGACACCCAAGTCTAAAAACGATCGCATTCCCATTTCCTGAGCGGCTAAATCGATCGCTTCGGCATCTCCATGTAAAATTGTCGCTTTGAGTCGATCGATAGTAATTAACACCTCGTGAATATCGATCGTCCCACAATAACCAACACCCCGACAATTACTACATAACGTACCTGCTTGTTTTGCCCGTTCGATCTGACTCACACTCAAATTATTGGCGCGATAATACGATCGCTGCTCGTTGAGACTGAGGATCGTACTACCGAGTTGGGCTAATTGACGGCTCTCTGGCTCGTCAGGCAGCCGACAATCCGGGCAGAGTTGTTTGAGCGATTTTTGAGCGATGATGCCGATCGTGGCGGTGTAAAGCTGCGCTGCGGGGATACCTAGTGCGAGGATGTTGGAGATCGCCGTACCTGCGGTAGCAGCAGAAACAGTCGCAAATACCAGACAACCGCGCGAGACAGCGCGTAGAGCCGCTTGAGCGATCGACAGACTATCGATTTCGCCGATGGCTAGTACGTCGGGCTGCTGGCATAAACAAGTATCGATCGTCTGCGAGATTGTCTCATCATTAGCATCAGGTAAAATGGTAATTTGTTCGATACCCGGTACGGTATATTTTAACTGCCGATCGATCGCATAAATTAGCCGATCCGATCGCTGAATTTCGGCTAAACTGGCATAAACTGTGGTCGATTTACCACTAGCTTTTTCGCCAACAATTAAGATCAAACCTCGATCGCTATGAATCAATCGCTCGATTTGCTCGAATACCTCCCGATTGGGAATCGATCGTTCTAGAGCTAGCGGTGGGTGCTGAGGATAAGTGATTTTAAGAGTGACACTATCGCCAAATTGAGTCGGTAAAGTGGTAAGTTCGATTTGCACCCGATCGAGATTAGCAACTTTCTCGAATCTACCGATTTGTGGTGCAAATAAATCTCGATCGATTTGAGCTAAAGATTTAAGATAATCGATCGTCGGAGCGACAAAATTATCGGGTAAATTCTGGAGTGCTGTTTGCAAAGCACCATTCTGACGAATTCTAATTTGGAGCGAACGAGCTTGCGGTTCAAAGTAGATATGCGAACTCCGATCTGCAATTGCTTTGGCTAAAATACGCTCGATCGAATTGAAGATCGAATTATCTTTATCGGCTGTAAGTCGAGGATCGATCGTAGACAATTTAGCGGCTCCTAAAATCGGGGGATAGATAGCTGGATCTCTATTATGTCGGCGACTTTGTGCGATCGACATCCGCCATTTTACTATGGGAGTAATGAGGATTTTACGGATGCTAAACTGAGCCTCTGTTTCCCGACAGTTTAACGAAAAGCTTCGTTTGGGCACCACCTGGGGATGAATCCCCAGGCTAACAGTTCAAGTCCACTTCAGTGGACTAAAGAATCTGACAGTCCACTTCAGTGGACTTGAGCCGCTAGCCCGCACTTCAGTCGCGGGCGGGTGACGAACGTAGCTTTATCTTACGCCCAGTCCCCCATCCCCCTCACACATCGGGAACCTCCGCCAGAGCGCGTTCGACAACTTCCACACCTGCGCCGGGTAATACCGATTGCTCGGTAATTAGTCGCTTCCAGATCCGGCTCCCCGATCGTCCGTGGAATAATTGCAACATATGACGGGTAATGCTATTTAATCTCCAGCCTTTACTCATCCAGGTTTCGATATACGGGAGCATCGCGCTAACGATTTGATGGCGGCTCGGCGGGAGATCGTCTTCGCCATAAATCTCTCGGTCTGCTAATGCTAGCAGATAAGGATTATCGTAAACAGCTCTACCGATCATCACTGCATCGACAAATTGAAGCTGAGTTTGGACTTGCTCTAGACTGGTAAAGCCCCCATTAATCTCGATCGAGAGGTGGGGAAAATCGCGTTTGAGCCGATGCACGTTTTCATATCGCAGGGGGGGTACTTCGCGATTTTCTTTAGGACTCAAGCCCTGCAACCAGGCTTTGCGGGCATGAACGGAGTATCGAGCGCAGTCTGTTTTTCCAGAGACGATCGAGACAAATCTTACCAGATCTTCATACCGATCGACTTCATCCACCCCGATCCGATGTTTGATGGTAACGGGTAATGTCGTCGCACCAGTCATCGCCGCGATACATTCGGCGACGAGTTCGGGTTGGAGCATCAGACAGGCTCCAAAGTTGCCATTTTGGACGCGACTGCTAGGACACCCGACGTTGAGATTTACTTCGTCGTAGCCGAATTCTGCGGCAATTTGGGCGCATTTAGCTAAGTCTTGCGGGTTGTCGCCACCGATTTGTAATGCAATCGGATGTTCGGATTTGTCGAATCCTAATAGTTTTTGTTTATCGCCATGTAAAATCGCCATGCTGGTAACCATTTCGGTATATAGCAAGGTGCGGCGACTAATTTGGCGCAAAAAGTACCGACAGTGACGATCGGTACGATCCATCATGGGGGCTACACTGAGCGGATGGTAAGATTTTGCTAATGTTGTAATGGTCGATTTAGAGCTGACTGCTAACATTGGTTCGATCGGGTAAGTTGAAGGCTAGTCTCAACTGTACTTATCTTGAATGCGATCGATTTGGTCTTCCCAATGGGCACCATCGAAGGTGGTAATCTCAAATAAGTCGATCGGATAGTCATCGAGACAGCGGAGATTTATATCATAACCATCTGGATGCGATCGTGGTCGATAAAAGGCGTGAATACCGCAGTGACGACAAAAGTGATGTTTGGCGATGCCAGTATTAAACGTGTAGGTACTCAGATCGTCGCTTCCTTGGATTAGGGTAAATCGCGCTGCGGGAACGATAATGTGGAGAAAACCTTTTTTATTACAAATCGAACAATTACAGTCAATGGCTGCTAGTTTTTCGAGTTCAACTCGGTAGCGAACTTTGCCACAATGACAGCCACCCTGATATGTCGAGAGCCGATCGATTGATTTACTATTTAACGACATCTTAAAAACACACATCATTAATGCATATTAATAATATATTTAGCTAGATGTGGTTGTCTAGTCGAGAATGTCCTAAGTTAGCACTACTTTCAATTATGGTTCGTGTCGATCGCTAGTACCAATCACTGCAATTTTGTGGCGATAAATTAGTTCTGCTCCAAACCAGCCACCAATGGCGAGTAACGATGCCACAATTGCCGAAATAATCAGCCCTTTAGGTAAGATTGCTCCTTCAACATTATTCCAGCGCAAGAGCCAGTTAACTAATGTTAGTGTCAGAGCCGTAATATTACCAAACATGTGAATCCAGCCAGCACTATACTTTTTGACGCGATCGATTCTCAAGAAATCTAGCATTCCTGTCAACGCGGCGACAATACCAGCACTAAATCCAGCTCCGATCAGCCAGATTGCCGCCCGCGCCCAAAATGGATCGTTTGTCAACCAATAACCCACATCTGCACCAAAGGCACCCGATAGAAAGGCGATCGGAAATGTCACAATTAACGGATGAAGTGGGTGCTTGGCAACTGCGACGGTACTAGGAATGCCACTATCGCGCAAATCGCTTTCATTGCTTTCGATAAAGGGGGGAATATTTGGTGTTTGAGTCATGATTTAATGGGTAATAAATAGTGGATAGTGAATTTTCGATTGCTAGTAGCTACATCGATGGAATTTGGGCAACTTGAGCTTTGGCATGAATTACTAATTTTCCTGCTTGTGCTTCTAATTTATGCAACTGAAAAGACATGCCTGGAATGTTGAAGTTTCGCATATCTAATAAAGCGATTAATTGCTCGAACATCGCCATAACTAGTCGAAGATTTAAACCTTGTCCTTCAGCAGCTAAAATTTCTAAAGCAATCCGATTGCCATCTGCTTCAACTGCGGGAATCGCCGTTGCAGATATTTTTTTTAGTTCTGGTTGCTCTCTAATTGTGAAGTCACCAGCGATGACTAACTTGTTTTCACCGGGAAGATCGATCGTGGCGTGCTGGACATCGATCGTCACTGGCTGCCCGTCCATTTCGATTTTCAAGCCATGCAATTTGGTTTGCATATAGTCAGAACTAAATGCCCGATTGAGGTCGGCTTGAGTCAAGACCATTATCGCTTCAGCATCGCTAGGATGTGTGAATTCGATATTGCCTAGAATGGCACTCAGCGGATTAATTGATACCGGATCGATGCTGACCGTAATATTTTCCATCCGGAGATCTTGTTTCATCACTAGTCCCTGTCCAGAGATGACCACCGAATCTACTTTTCCTTGAATCAGTTTTACCGGATCGGTACGAATATCAACATCAATATTTTCAACTGCATCTAACTGACTAGTGATGCCAATTTCTGCCACTTTACTCAATGCCTGATTTCCCAAGTCCGAGCGATCTGATGTCATATTTTAGCGGCTATAGGGGGGGATTTACCAACTAAATAATTGGCGAGTAGTTTGAACTATCTTTATAGTAATAACAAAGCCAGATCGAAGTTTTATCTGTCTAAAGGTAGATACTACATCTCCATCTTGCGAGGGAAGGGAGATGGGATTTGGATTAGTTAAGATGACTGTGTATCAAAATCTAACTCCAAATGAAACTCAAACCAATCGAGCAACAAGTTGTTACTGTTGTGGGTGCCTCTAGTGGGATTGGACGAGAAACTGCTCTCCAGTTCGCCAAGCGAGGGGCAAAGTTAGTGGTTTCAGCGCGGACTGAATCAGGATTAGCATCATTAGTACAGGAAATAACCAATTTAGGAGCAGAAGCGATCGCGGTTCCTGCTGATATAGCGGATTTCGAGCAGGTGCAGAAGATCGCTGCTAAAACGATCGACAGGTTCGGGCAGTTAGATACTTGGGTAAACGCCGCTGCTACAGCCATAATTGCTCCGTTCGAGCAAGTGACACCTGAAGAGTTTAAGCGGGTGATTGAGGTCAATCTGATGGGGCCAGTTTATGGCGCGATGGTGGCGATGCCTTTGCTCAGACAGACGGGACGGGGGGCGATTATTACAATTTCTTCAGTAGAAGCTCGTCGCTCGATGCCGCTCCAAAGCTCGTATTCGGCATCTAAACACGGTCTAGAAGGCTTTATGGATGCGCTGCGAGCGGAACTCAAGTATGAGGGCTTTCCGATTAGTATTACCAACATTCTCCCCTCGGTAATTAACACGCCCTTTTATAACAAGGCGCGGACGAAATTGGGTGTCAAACCAACGGGAGTTCCGCCCTACTATCAACCCAAATTAGTTGCCGATGCGATCCTGCACGCTGCCGAACATCCCACCCGCGACATGATTGTCGGTGATGTCGGACGAGTAGCAGATTTCCTCCAAAAAATTGCGCCAGATTTAGTCGATACGCTGGTTGGGGCGATCGCAATTCCCGGACAACGCACCAATACAGTTAAAGCCGCAGACGACCCCAATAACTTATTTGAACCGATCGAAGGTTACAGCACGACGACTGGCGACTTTACAGATAAAACTATTCCTAGTTTCTTGGATTGGTTCGATCTGCATCCGG
This sequence comes from Chamaesiphon sp. VAR_48_metabat_403, assembly GCF_031422475.1. Classification (NCBI taxonomy): domain Bacteria; kingdom Bacillati; phylum Cyanobacteriota; class Cyanophyceae; order Gomontiellales; family Chamaesiphonaceae; genus Chamaesiphon; species Chamaesiphon sp. VAR_48_metabat_403. The sequence continues at coordinate 17,433 of NZ_JANPLS010000307.1, read as the reverse complement.
CGGTTAAATGGAGTGCTGCTGCGGGTTTGGGCGCATTAGCTCTGATTGTTGCTAACCTGTTGCCAGATTTGGATTAGTGAGAAGTCGATCGGTTTTAAGGATTAACTAAAAGGTCATAAAAATGGAAAATAAATCGAGTAATACTGGTAATTCGTCAGAAAACTTTAGCGATACCGAACGGTGGGGTTCGCTGATTACGGGCGGTGCCCTAGTGTTATCGGGATTGAGCCAACGTTCCTTGCGCGGTGCCTTAACGGCGATCGCAGGTGGCACTCTAGCCTATCACGGTGTCGCTGGACAAAAGAGTTTGAAAGATACAGTCACCGCCGCAACGGGCTTAGATAAGCCGCTGCGGGTGGAAAAAACTGTGACGATTCAAAATAAGTCAGCCGCAGAACTCTATCAATTTTGGCACAATTTTGAGAACCTGCCGACATTCATGAAGCACCTCAAATCGGTAACGGTGATGAATAGCACCAATCGATCGCATTGGGTGGCAAACGCACCGTTAGGTAATAGTGTCGAGTGGGATGCCGAAGTCGTTAACGATCTCGAAAACCAGCTCATTAGCTGGGCATCATTGCCCGGAGCCACAGTCGAAAATTCGGGCTTCGTCCGCTTCCAAGCCGCACCTGCTGGGCGGGGTACTGAAGTCAAGGTGGTATTAGAGTATAGCGTCCCTGGCGGTGGTGTGACTGCCGCGATCGCGTCACTATTTGGCGAAAATCCCGAACAGCAAGTCGGTGACGACCTCCGTCGATTCAAGATGCTGATGGAGACGGGGGAAATTGCGACTACCGAGGGTCAATCCTGCGGGCGACGGAGTTAATCGAGCGGAGTCGATTGATTTGATGCGGGGTGGGTAGATCTATGCCGCATATCCAAAACGATCGAGTCGCTCCAAATTCAGCACCACTAATCACCAATTGAGGACTAATGACGATGAGAGCAGTTTGCTGGCAAGGTACCAATAAAATTCAGGTAGAGACAGTCCCAGATCCCAAAATCCTCAATCCGCGCGATGCAATTATCAAAATTACTACCACCGCGATTTGTGGTTCCGATCTGCACTTATATAACGGCATGAACCCCACCATGAAAAAAGGGGATATCCTCGGTCATGAATTCATGGGCGAGGTAGTTGAGCTAGGTCGTAAAGTTACTAATGTCAAAATTGGCGATCGCGTAGTCGTCCCATTTACGATTTCCTGCGGCTCCTGCTTCTTTTGCAGTCGGGAAATGACCTCGTTGTGCGACAACTCCAACCCCAATGGATGGCTGGCAGAAAAAGTGATGGGTCACTCGCCAGCGGGGCTAATGGGGTATTCGCATCTGTTGGGTGGCTATGCTGGCGGTCAAGCGGAGTATGCCCGCGTGCCGTTTGCTGATGTCGGTTTATTTAAGATTCCCGATGGCTTAACTGACGAGCAAGTAGTATTCTTTACCGATGTTTTTCCCACTGGCTATATGGCCGCCGAAAACTGTAATATTCAGCCTGGAGATACCGTCGCGATCTGGGGTTGTGGCCCCGTGGGTCAATTTGCGATTCGCAGTGCCTTTATGCTCGGTGCCGAGCGGGTTATTGCGATCGATCGCGTCCCCGAACGGCTGGCAATGGCTAAGGCTGGCGGGGCAGATATCCTCAATTACGAAGAAATTGAAGTCGGTGAAGCCCTCAAAGAAATGACGGGCGGACGCGGCCCCGATTCGGCGATGGATGCTGTCGGCATGGAAGCGCACGGGATGGGGCTAGAAGGCTTCTACGACAAAGCGATGATGGCAGTTAAGCTCGAAACCGATAACCCGACTGCACTACGTCAGGCGATCGTCGCTGTCCGTAAAGGTGGTAGCGTTTCTGTACCTGGTGGTTATAATGCCTTCGTTGACAAAATCCCGATGGGTGCGTTTATGAATAAAGGCTTGACGATGAAATCGGGACAGACACACGTTCATAAGTATTTGCAACCTTTACTCGATCGGGTGCAAAACGGTGATATCGATCCGACATTTATCATCACTCATACTCTCTCTCTGGAGCAAGCCCCGCACGCCTACGAAATCTTTAAACATAAACAAGAAAGCTGTATCAAAGTTATTCTCAAACCCGATGGACAGATCGATCGCTGGCCGACAATTCCAATTGCCAGTTAAATTCTCTGCCAAATGGCAGAGAAATACTTGCCATAGTTATCGCTACTATTAATGATAATTCACAGCAGAAATTTATAAAAGCTTCTGCGATCGACAATTGAAAAAGTAAAATGCTAAATTCAATTTTTGGAATATTTGTTCAAATCAGCAACTGGTTTAAACAGGTACGAGTCCGGCAATTTTTATCGGTAGTTACGATCGGCTTTATCTTATTAAACACTAGCGTATCGCCCGATCGGGCTAGCAAGGCAACGATCGACAAGATCGATCGAATGGTACATCAAGAAAATCCCGATCGACCTAAAACGACCAAGGAATGGCAACAGCAGGCGCGCGAAGTCAAAGGTAAACCGGGCGAACGACTCGAACGCATTGGCGAACAATCCGCAGATGCCATCAAAGAATTCGGTCAGATGTATCCAGATGTAGCCAAAAGAAGCGAACGAGAACTAGAAAAAAGTACTGGTAAATAGCCTAAATTACTAGCTATCGATTGAAACTATATTGACAGATCCGCTATCCGAGTAAAGAACATTAAGGAAAGTCCGTCAGATCGGTACTAGGAGATTTAGTACTACTTAGGCGGGCTTTTCACTTAGAACCCTATTCCCTATTCCCTAACTTTGGCCGGAAGTCCGATCTCTAGAATTTCCAAACTCCCAGGCTGTAGACGCACTCCAGTCAGCCGGAATTCCGATCCCTCCCGATCGGGAGAACCCACTGACTTTAATCATCTAGTGGCGGTAAAATAGATATTATCCCCAGGTAGTTCGCAAAATTGTTACAATACTTAACAGGGCTAAATACCATTACCTCATGAACACCACACCTTCTAGTCAGTTTGCACCAGAGATGAATCGAGCCGATGCTCCCGCTCACGAGTCAGTAGCAGCCGTATCCACCGAACTAGTGGCTGATGCAGAAGTTGTGAACTCTAGACGCGTCAAAGAAATTACAGACGGTACTTGGTTGGGCTACGATCCGATCGCGATCGCGCAGTACTATAGCAGTCAACCCCTGAAAGTATTCGCTCGGTTTATTAATATCTTATTACCGATTGTTACTTTCGCATTAGGTTTATGGTTGGATAAAGTTACGAATAAATCCAAACAAAATCTCGGCAAACGTGCTATCCAAATTCGGCGGCTATTGACCAAACTGGGGCCTGCATATATTAAAATCGGTCAGGCACTCTCTACACGCCCCGATTTAGTCCCGCCGCAATTTCTAGAAGAATTAGCACAATTACAAGATAATATTCCAGCTTTTTCTAATGAGATTGCCTATCAATTTATTGAAGAAGAATTAGGCGATCGACCCGAAGTAATTTACGCTGAGATTAGCGATCTACCGATCGCGGCTGCTTCGTTAGGGCAAGTGTATAAAGGTAAGCTTTGGAGCGGTGAAGATGTCGCTATTAAAGTTCAACGTCCGGGGTTAGCCGATAGTATTACTCTAGACTTACATGTAGTCCGCACTTTAGCAATTTGGGCGCAAACAAATTTCAAACAAATCCGCAGTAATTTAGTATCGATCGTCGATGAATTTGCCGAGCGCATTTTCGAGGAAATGGACTATGAGAATGAAGGTCGAAATGCTGAAAAGTTTGCCGAGTTATACGGCAGTATGCAAGATATTTACGTACCGAGCATTTACTGGCAATATACAGGCAGACGCGTCTTGACAATGGAGTGGATTACCGGGACGAAACTCACCAATCTCGAAGCCGTATCCGCACAAGGACTCAATGCTACTTATTTAGTTGAGGTGGGGGTACAATGTTCGCTCCGACAATTATTAGAGCATGGTTTTTTTCATGCCGATCCGCATCCTGGTAATCTGCTTGCCACTCCCGATGGTAAGTTAGCTTACCTAGATTTTGGAATGATGAGCCAAGTTAAACCATATCAACGGTATGGTTTAGTAGAAGCGATCGTGCATTTAGTCAATCGCGATTTTGATGGGCTAGGGCGAGATTTTGTAAAATTAGAATTTCTGACTCCAGATACAGATTTAACGCCAATTATTCCAGCTATATCTTATGTATTCAACAGCTCTTTGGGTGAAGCTGGGACGAATATTGCAGATATGGATTTTAAGAGTGTTACCGACCAATTATCGGGCGTAATGTACGAGTTTCCATTCCAAGTTCCAGCTTACTATGCATTGATACTGCGATCGCTAGCAACCCTTGAAGGAATCGCGATTTCTGTCGATCCTGAATTTAAAGTTCTTGCTAAAGCCTATCCGTATGTTGCTAAACGATTATTGACAGATCCCGCACCAGATTTACGAAACTCACTCAAAGAACTATTATTTAAAGATGGTTCTTTTCGTTGGAATCGCCTAGAGAATCTGCTCAACAATGCCCGCAGCAGCGACGAATACGATCTCAACCAAGTTATCGACCAAACCTTAGATTTTATTCTCTCCGATCGTGGTACCTTCATTCGCGACTATCTTGCTGATGAAATCGTCCGAGGTTTAGATAATTTCGGTAGCAATACCCTCCAAAATGTCACCCACGCAATTCAAAAAGGGATCGGCATCAAGGTATCCACACCCCCAGCTAACACTCAACAGTTATCGGAGGGACTAGGAAACATCCAACGGATTTGGAGTATCTTACAGCAGACTAAAGGCTTCGATCCGGCGATAGTTTTACCCCGGATTCCGCAAATTTTAATGAAATCAGAAACTCAATCTTTCGGTCAGAAAATTGCCAGCGGCTTAACCCAAAGAATGGCAGCTCGTTTGATCCGTGAGGTATTATTGCAAGATGTACCAACCGATCTGGTGGTTGTAGATCGACCGCAACTAGCTTTACCCAATCGCACCAGAAGATAATCAGTTCGGACAATTTTGTCGAACGCATCCCAACCCAACATTCACACCACTCACTCGTGTCGATGTTGGGTTTTTGCGATCTCCTATTTTGTGAATCAATCATATATGGATCCAGCAACACCATAATTATTATTCCCATGACCGATCGATCTTCTAAATATCAAAAAATTTATCGTGTAGTCAGAAAAATTCCCTCTGGCATGGTACTTACATATGGACATGTTGCCGAACTCGCTGGTCTGTACGGCAAAGCCAGATTGGTCGGTTACGCGCTATTTCGAGTCGAGATTGCATCGGATATTCCTTGGCAACGGGTCGTAAATGCTAAAGGCGAAATTTCTTATTCGATTGCAAGATGTGGTGGCGATTATTTACAAAAAACTTTGTTAGAAGGAGAAGGAATCGAATTCAAATCTGGCAATCGCATCGATCTCAAAAAATATCAATGGCAACCGTCATTTAACGCGATCGATTGCGTAGATATTTGAAACATCTATGGGCGATACTTTCGCTATCCACCCATTACTGGATATTCATGTCGCACGAATGGCAAATCGATAACTTCACCTTCCATATCGCCTAACATTACTTTTAACCCCGCACCACCAGCCTTAGATCGCACGTAACCTAATCCCACAATTCCAGCTTCGGTTTCAGTACGACTAGTCAAAACGCCAACCTTTTCACCAGCAACGGTAATTGCCGTACCGACTGGGATATTCCCTGCTAGCTTAATTCCCCATAAATATTGTTTGACTCCCTTGTAAGTATTGAGTCTGGCGATCGTTTCTTGGCCGATATAGCAACCTTTACTAAAAGAAATCGTATCCCATAAACCCACCTCTAAGGGGTTGTAATCTTCCGTTAACTCCGCATCGGGTTTCGGTCTACCTTGTGCGATTCGCAGGCATTCCCAGGCATTTTCATCAACAATCATCGCACCTAAATTAGTGAGAGCTTGTTGTAAAGTTGACGACTTATCGCGATCGCAAATTAATCGATATCCTGGTAGTCCCAATTCAGTCCCATTCGCGATCCGAATTTCCATTCCCTCGATCGCATATAATTGATGGCTAGCTTGAGGTAAATCTGTCAAATTATGGCAACCCAATCGCACCAATATTTCGGTACTTGCCGCACCCATTAAGGTGAAACTAGCTAATGTATCGGTAACATCTGTTAATTTAACTCGATCGGCAAAAAAGATATAGCGATCTAACCAATCAAATAAATATTTACGACGAGTCGGCGATGCGATCAATAACACTTCATCATCTAAAATTAATGCTGTTGCTAGATCGATCGTTCTCGCTGTAGAAGTAATAAATACCGTATCGCAAACTTCACTCGCTTGCCGCTTTTCAAAATCTGCCGTACTTTGATTATGTAAAAAACGCAACCTGTCGCGATCGCTCACAATAATTTTCCCCCATTCAGAACTATTATAAAGAGCCGCACCTGTTGGCGTAGCATCTCCGGTGGAGAATCGATCGGCATGTAATAATGTCTGCAAGTTATTTAAATTAGTATTTTCCATATATATTAGCGTAGGAGGTCATTGAGCTTGTCGAAATGCAAACTCGATCGGCAACGGTTTTAAAACGTTAGGTTGGCAAGTTATTAAATACTCTAGCAACTACATTTTTAGCTTTTTCATCCAATCGATGCCAATCGGGAGTTTGTGCTTCCATATCAATTAGGCTCGTATCTACTGCTACGATTTGACTTTCAATTTCGCTATGACTGCCATCATAATCGAGAAAACACACCTGATAACACAAATCCCAAATATCAAACTTTAATTGTCGATTGGCAGATTTAAGACATAAATAATTAATCGGGTGTGGATCTCTGATTTCTTCATAGCTGACTTGCCATGTCGAAGTCTCTGACTGTTGACGAATGCGATCGATAATGCGAATATAAATCGGTTGCATCAGAAACTCTGCTTGTTGCCAAGCCAATTCATCGGCAAATTTAGGCTGCATAAAGGTACGATTTAAAATTTAACTCAATCCCCCAGCACACTAGTGGACATTCGGTTATAATAGTTGCTGTCCGCTAACACAATCGAAATTGTAATGTTTGGTGATTTTTTTAGCAACATCGGACGATACCCAAGTTACTTTGTTACCATTATCCTTGGTATTTTCATCTCTGCATTTGGATGGTTAGCACCATTGTGGAAACGTCCTGTCACTGCCGTCGCACTTGTAGGATTTTTGGTGGGAGTATTTATGACCGTAGCATTGACACTCAAAGCGATGTTAGGACTTACTCCTGTCGTCTAAGTTTGAGTCGCTATTTTTAAAGATTTAATATAATTTATGACTAATACTCGTCGCGTGTCGCGTGTCGCCGAATTAATCAAGCGCGAAGTCAGTCAAATGATCCTCTTTGATATCAAAGATGACAGGGTTGGTGCAGGGATGGTTAGCGTCACGGCTGTAGATGTAGCTGGAGATCTCCAGCACACCAAAATTTTTGTCAGTATCTACGGCAGCGACGAAGTTCGCGCCGAGACGATGGAAGGACTCAAAGCTGTTACTGGCTATGTCCGTAGCGAGCTAGGCAAAAGAGTTCGGCTCAGACGTACCCCAACAGTAATTTTTGTTGAAGATAAATCATTCGATCGAGCTACTAGCGTCATCTCACTCATCAACCAACTTAGTTTAAAACGCGGTGACTCAGAAAATCTAGATCCAGAACTGGATGTAGAATCGCCCGCCCGTGCCACAGAAAGTTCGGACGTATAAATAGCCCCAAGGTTGAAACAAGAGGTAGGGGCAATGTCTTGTTTCGCTTGTCTTGAAAAGGTGCTCTACTTGCGGCGCACTTTTCGCTAAACCGTCGGGTTTCCCGATTCGTGACAAGTTAAGAAAAACCGAGGTTTGTCAAAGGGAGAAAGAAAAAATGTCAAACTCGGACTAGCACAGAGTTAGAACCGAGTTTGACACACGCCCAAAAAGCGGCGCACTGTGGGCGGGTTTTCCGCCCATACAAGTGCGACAAGACAGCGGACAACAAATCGTGACCACGCCAAGCGACAGCAACGCTCGATGATGGAAGATGAAGTGGTAGCAGCACAATTAGAACAGCTATTCACGCCAGCAGTGTTAGCACAAGAGAAATACTATCGCCAACTCGGAATGAGGGATAGAATACTGAACTTGCCGCTGATGGTAGCAGCAGTGCTGACGTTAATCTGGAGAGACGTAGCGGGAGTCAGAGAACTGAGCAGAATATAAAAATAAATGAGCGATCGCATCTTAATTGCCAAATCCGAGCGGGAAATTAGTGATTGTTTTCCAGTCATTAAAGAATTGCGATCGCATTTAGAACTCACGGATTTTGTCACCCAAGTCCAGCGACAGCAACAACAATTTAACTATCAACTTGCCTATCTTCAAGTTGATGAACTAGTATTAGCAGTAGCTGGCTTTAGAATTTCTGAATCTTTAGCTTGGGGTAAATTTCTCTATGTTGACGATCTGGTCAGTAAATCTGGGAATCGATCGCAGGGCTATGGCACGGTATTATTTAATTGGTTGGTAGACTATGCTCGCGATCGTAATTGCCAACAATTGACTCTAGATTCGGGTGTCCAGCGATTTGCCGCACATCGCTTTTATCTAACTCACCGGATGGAAATTACCAGCCATCACTTTACACTTAAATTGTAATTGGTAATGAACGAATCAAATATTAGCAATTCAGAACGAGTCATAAAAACAAAAGCAGCTAAAAACGATCGTCGTTGTATTAGTTGTCGCAAAATTGCAGCTAAACATGAATTTTTGCGAGCCGTAAAATGTCACCCTTCTAAAAAAATTGCGATCGATCTCGGTAATACTTTAATGCACGGACGTTCGGCTTATTTATGTCCGACTGATAGCTGTTTGCAGTCTGCAAAAAAAAAGAACCGCTTGAGTAAATCGCTCAAAGCTACAGTTAACGATGATATTTATCAGCAGTTAGGATTATTACTCACTTCCCGCTCTGAAATTATAGAACCCATTTAAGATCCCTACGGTTGGTGTAAAAAATGCGTCATCTATTTGTCTAATCTGTAGGGGTGGGTTTGCGGCGCGCGCTCTGGAGGTTTCCTCCAGGTTGAGCGCGACAAGACAATGCAATTTAATGTCGATGTTAATGTTCGATATCGTTGGCGAAGCCTACCGTAGGTACACAAAACCCACCCTCCTCCTCCAGGATCTAAAAATATCTCAAATGGTTTCTATAATTGCGGACAAGGAGCGGTACTAATTGCCGCAGTAGGGCATTGTAAGCTCAAGCAGGGCTGAGTGTAATCTTTATCCAACTCAGGGGCGAGCGGCATTTTGCCGAAGATCATCTGACAACTAAGATCTTCAAAATTGGGTGTCATCGTCAGCGGAATGCCAAACTTCTCGGTAAAAAAATCTTGCGTGGGGACTTTGCACATATTTACGCACATCCCCACACAACCGCTATCTGCTAAATAGCGACATTTTTTAATCTGTACGGCAGAAGGTTGAACTCTAACCGTTCCGTCTGGTAAGTCGATTTCCGCCTCGGCTACTTCACAAGATCCTACCAACCACTCAAACATTCGAGCGGCAAACCAAGCATTAAGTACACAGACTAGCCGCGTGGGTGCAAAAAATGTCCGAATCGCCCATAATACTGGTACAGGTATTAAAGATTGCAACACCTTCGCAACGATAACTTGTTGCTGTTGAGGATTGCGCCCATGCATGATTTGTTTCGATAAATCTACAAAGCCTGCATAGCCAACGATTGTGGTCTTCGATCCCAGTGCCCGCGACATTTTGTGAGAAAATAACCAAATGAATAGTCGATCGAGCAGGTTATCGTTATATTCATCTTTGGCAATTGGTAAAACTGGAGGCTGCATGGCTCGATTTGAGTCGGATGGTGATAAATCGGTCTTTACGATCTTAAATTGTTTGCTGGCAATCTGGAACGAAAAAAGCTGGGTAATGCCCAGCTTTAATAAAATCGATTGAGGTTGAAGCGAAAATTACATTAGTCCCAAGAAGTGTAGCGTACCTTGCCCGGTGACTAATTCGGTAACAACGGCTGCAACGAAACCAATCATTGCCAACCGTCCGTTCAATAATTCTGAAGAGGGTACAAAACCAACTTTCGGTTCTTCTTTTTTAGCTTGCATGATGTTAGTTCCAGTATGTATGAATATTTATGACTGCGTAGGGAAACTGATGTAACGAATAGATTTGCGAACGGCTAGTCTTTAAGATAATATTCGTAACAGAGATTACATTAATCCCAAGAAATGTAGAGTACCTTGTCCGGTAACGAGTTCGGTGACAACTGCGGCGACGAAACCGAGCATTGCCAAACGTCCGTTTAATAGTTCTGATGAAGGTACAAAACCAACTTTCGGTTCTTCTTTTTTAGCTTGCATGGGTTTAGATTTTGGTGGTGTAAAGTTTCGTAACCGTCTATATAAACTAATGTAACGAATAAATTTATAAATGGCAAGTTTTTGAGAATATTTGCAAATTTTTTAGAAACTGAGTAGTAAGTTGTGTGTCCAAGCGACATCGAGCAGCATTAGTCGTGTGAGATCGACGATCTTCAGTTGGTTACGCCAATGACAGAACAAGGATGCCCATCAAAGCGTAAAATATAGGCGATAGGCGGATTAGTCGCAATTTCTCAATTACCACACATCATGAACCGTTCCGGGCAACTCGATCGCTATTACCAGCAAATCCAGTCGATTATCCTCAGTCGTCAAAATCCGATTACGGGGTTATTCCCGGCGAGTACGGCAATTACGGCTCATGGGGATTATACCGATGCCTGGGTGCGAGATAATGTATACACGATCTTAGCCGTGTGGGGGTTGGCTTTGGCGTATCGGAAGGTAGATGCACCACCGGGACGATTATTTGAGCTAGAGCAAAGCGTTATTAAATTGATGCGAGGGCTGTTATTTTGTATGCTGCGGCAAGCCGACAAAGTGGAGCAGTTCAAACAGACTCAATCGCCGTTAGATGCGCTTCACGCCAAGTACAGCACCCAGACAGGGGATGTGGTGGTTGGCGATGATGAGTGGGGACATTTACAATTGGATGCCACTTCGCTATTTGTCCTGATTTTGGCGCAGATGACGGCATCGGGGTTACCTGCTATTTACACGCTCGATGAGGTGAACTTCGTCCAAAATTTAGTCTATTATATCGGACGCACTTATCGGACTCCTGATTTTGGCTTGTGGGAGCGCGGCGATAAAATCAATCACGGTAGTGTCGAATTAAATGCTAGTTCGATCGGGATGGCAAAAGCGGCACTCGAAGCAATTAATGGTTTAGACTTATTTGGGGCGAGAGGTTCGCAGGCATCGGTAATTCATGTATTACCAGATGAAATTGCCCGCGCGCGATTGACGTTGGCTTCGTTATTACCGAGGGAATCGAGTTCTAAAGAGACGGATGCAGCGTTGTTGAGTATCATCGGTTTCCCAGCTTTTGCCGTGACAGATCCGCAATTAGTGGCGCGCACGCGGACTAAAATTGTCGATAAGTTAGAGGGTAAGTACGGCTGTAAGCGATTTTTACGCGACGGACATCAGACGGTGTTAGAAGATACTACCCGCTTGCATTACGAGCCAGAGGAACTGCTCAAATTTGAGGGGATCGAGTGTGAATGGCCGTTATTTTTTACTTATTTATATTTAGATGCTTTATTTAGCGGCGATGTCGCGGGGATTGAGAAATATCGTAATTTACTGGCTAATATAGCGATCGATCTTGATGGGATGCAACTATTACCAGAATTATATTACGTTCCTAAGTCTAAAATTGCTGCCGAACGATCGCAGCCACATTCACAAACTAGACTGCCTAATGAAAATCTGCCGTTAGTTTGGGCGCAGAGTTTATATTTTCTGGGTGAACTATTGTTCGATCGATTTTTAGCACCAGGGGATCTCGATCCTTTAGGCAGACATCTTCAAATTGGCAATAAAAGACGTAGAACAGTGCAGATTGCCTTAATTGCCGAAGATGAAGAGTTGCAATCACAATTAGCCGACTATGGAATTGCCACCCAAATTCCCGCTCAAATCGAACCGATTCAAGTCAGGCAATCGACAGAATTAGCCGCAGCATATACCCAAATTGGTCGGAATGATAAACTTGGTTTAACAGGTCGTCCGATTCGACGGTTGCGAAGTTTGACTACTTCGAGAATATTTAATATCCGTGGCGAAACGATCGTCTTTTTACCTGCATTCTTAGATCGCCAACAGTTTTATTTAACCTTCGATTATCACTTTTTAATCTCGCAAATTAAAGCAGAAATTGCTTACATTAGCGAGCAGTGGACGCAGTTGGGACGACCGACGATGACGCTATTATTAACCAAGTCGTTATTGCAAGAAGGTCAAGATGAGTTTCAAGGACAGCAATTTGCATCGCCATTATTAGAATTAATTGCCGAATTCAAGCAAGGTAAATGTAATGCCGTGCCAATTCGATTGGGACATCTCAACCAATTAAAACTAACTGCTGGGATCGAACGGATCGATAATCTGCATCAATTTAAATTCGAGCCGACTACTGTAGATCCATCATTACCACAACATTATTATCTTGCTTATGCTGCCGATCGCAATCAACCGTTAACTAGCAATCAAGAATTCTTACTCGAAGCAGAGAGTCGGATTGAGGTATTGTTACACCAACTTAGAGGTTCTAATAATCTTTATCAACAAATCGAACTTTTACATACGCTTACTAAACTCAAAAAACTCGAATTTAACACCGGATTCGGCGGCCCGAAAGTAAAAGTTACGATCGCCGATCTGCTTAATGAAGTATACTTCAAAGCAGGCAACTTTAGCAATCGTCCGCATTGGGCGATCGTCCGTTATGCTGCGGGTTTGCTAGATAAGGTCGAGATTAGTCTCTCCGACGCGGTAACGGATATTTTAATCGGTGGTAAGCAACTGACAGTTGGGATGGCTTACAGCGAGGCTGCGTCGATCGATCGCCCGATGTCGCATACCGAAATTATGGATAAAATCGATAATTTCTGTCGTGAAGATATTCGCGATCGGGTATTGACACAAGAGATTATTATCTATCTGGGTTTATTAATTAAATCTCAACCCACCTTAGTCAAAGGATTGCTGACCCTCCGCGTCGGCTACTTAATTTTATTGCTTACTAGCGAACTAGCGATCGAACTAAAAATCACCCAAGATGAAGCTTACGAAAAACTGATGCAACTGAGTCCATTTGAAATTCAAACTCGGCTCCATCAAGTGCTTACCGATTATCAAGGCTTAGGAAATACCGTTTTTCAGCAAGAATCATTACACTTAAATCAATCTCAAAATCAGATCGAATGGGTGGTCAATGCTGTCGATGTTTTCTCGAACGACTCGCCAGCAACACCCCCGATCGATTGGCGATATCAACGTCGTAAAGATGGTACGATCGCAAGAGTCGATCGCGATTTTTATCCCAGTGTTTGGAGACTTTTAGAACATTGCAAAGGTTTAACGATCGGCGATAAACTAGAAAAGCGCAATCGGTTGGATAGTGAAGTAATTTTATCAGAAATGACACCAGGCGAGAAAAATTTCGCCCTCCGAATCGAACATCTACTCAATAAAATTGTCGCACCAGAATATCGACAGCTAAACATTGAAGCTTTAATGGCATTAGCCGCATTATCCGAACGCAACCCAGCTTTAAATATTGCCGAATATATCGTGTTGGATGTTTTAATCGGTCACGCCGTGCGATTGGCTTGGCTGGATGTAGATTTACCAAAAGCTAATTCTACTCAATTCGATCGTACTGCCTTTGAGTCAGCTAATTACGAGCGGTTTAAATCATTTGCTTGGAGTGCTTTTTATCAAAGTTCACCCCATGTTTGTGGTAACTATATTGTCAAATCTCTCCAATTCTTGAGTCAACTAGCAACCGAATCTACCAGATCGAAATCCTAACCGAGAAGCGATTTTTTCTTTTCTTTCTCTGCGCCCTCTGCGGTTCAAAATATTTAGACCTCAATTCCCACAAACCAAATAAAATTATTTTAGTATATTAGTAATTGAGGTGTAAGAATGAAAATCGGTGTTAAATTCAGTCAGTTAACTTATTCGGAATATGTAAGGATAATTGAAAACCATCAAAAGTACACCGATTTTAACGTATTGGGCTTGTATCGATCGATCGTCGAAAACGATAAACTAGATCTCGATGCTAAAATTGCCATCCGAGGATTAGCACACAATCGATTTATTAAAAGTTTTGAGTTTTTACAACTCAAAGATCCCGATACCTATATTCAAGTATCGACACTGGGTGAAACATTGACCGTTGCAGACAAACGGCAACTATGGGAAAACGTTCGCACCAATCAAGAAAAAATTCTCAAGGATAAAAGAATCAAACATCGTAACTTTGGAATATACTCAAAGCACGATTGTGGATATGCAGATTGTTATTACAATGGCATCATGATTCACCGAGGTTCGCGGATTGCAGAATCAAATATGCACTTCGACTCAGACAACCATTCGTGGTCGAAACAATTAAAAAGCGATCGTCAACAGATTGAAAAAAGGAAATTACGAGATAGTCAAACAGCATTAAAATCTGAAATTGAGATCGATCGCGAGTTAGAAGAGTTAACTGAGTAAATCTAAAATTCGCCGCCTAAGTGGGATAGAAATCTGCTCGATTAGCATTCGGATGCTATCCCACTATAATTCGACTCTTGAGATTGTCAGTGTAACCTTAGTAATGCCGTCATGCCTTTAACGCTTGAGAGTATCTGCGGCATTGTATACGTCTACCTGTACGCTCTGCTTGAACTTGAGTGGAGCCATATTAATTCCAGTTGGACTGTCATTGGTACCATTAATAGTCTGGCTGCTTTGACGGTTTTGACGAACTGGAGCAGTACCACCAACGTTACTTTGAACGTTAGTAGTATTGATTGTGTTGCCCACACAACCGCCAGTAGAATTTTGAGAGACATTGTTAGTGCGCTCGGTTGGTGTGCGAGAACCGCTGATAGTCATCTGGATATTTGTGTCATTCATGATGCATTGGGCACTAGCTTGACGAGCTGGGAGCGTAACTAAAGCAGATAATGTAGCCACCGCGAGTAAACTAGCCGATACGAGGGAGGATTTCATAATTTCTAGTTGGAAGTAATCTTGAAAACTACTACAGCTAGCGCGATGGTGATTCCGTAAATTTGGGTAAATGTTGCAATCGACTGCTGGAGTGGGAATTTTAGATATAGACCACATCTTATCGATCGAATCGGCAGAAATTTAGTTATCCCATTCCGGGCAATTGTCCCATGCTCAATTTAGACCAAGACCTACACCATCCATCAAATCATCAAACTAGGTCTCGTTGGCAGAAAGCCCGCTCCACTGGAGAATCGCTAGCACATTCGCAAATCGCGAGTGAATTGAGCATCGAGCAATCCCAAGCCATGCCGATTTTTACCGAAGCAACTGCGCTGGCGGCTCGGCTGGCAAATGCGCCTGTAGCCATCCTGACAGCGATTGCGGGGTCTGGGTATCAAATTGGTGCAATCGCAGGTTTAGAGAAGCTTGTAGCCTTACCAGAACGACCTAATTTACAATTAGAATTAGCCGGGATAGACTACTGTCACGATCGGACGATCGGGAATGATAACGGCTCGCTGTTTCCAGATTTTCGCCAACATCCTCAATTATCGCAGTCATCATTATTGCGGGTGCATGGATTACAAGCTTATCTAGGCTTACCCATTGTCACCGCTGCTGGCGACAGGTTGGGCACGATTGCCATTTTAGATTTTAGCGCGCGTCAATTTGGCGATCTTGAAATCGATCTGCTCCGGCTCGTCAGTCGCCTAGTCGCTAGTGAATTCGAGCGTAAATTATTAAGTCAAGCGCAACTCAATCACTGGATTGGCAACTTACAATATCGAGCCACAACCGGATTTGACGATGCTCGTGCTGCGGCTGAATACGATCGATCTACCCCGCTCCACGCTCCCGATTTCCAGTCGCCGACATTACTAGATTCACACCTTCAAGGCGAAATTCAGTGTAAATTATTAACTCACCTAGCCCAAGAACTCCGCACCCCACTGACATCGGTATTGGGGATGGCTAGTGTCTTACAGCAAGAAATTTATGGCACTTTAACAACCAAGCAAAAAGATTATTTAGGCATCATTCACCAGAGCGGTAACCAGTTAGTCACACTCGTCGATGAAATTTCCCTCTTAGGTGGATTCGTCGGCTCGGCTACTGGTAACGAACCGCGCCAACCTCACCAACTCACTTTGAGATCGGCAGATCTAGAAATGTTGTGTCAACTAGCACTTCAAAGTTTAGAGCCACTAGCGCAAAAAAAACAGCAAAAAATTAAATTAGATCTCGTCAAAAGTGCCGATCTTTTAGATAGTAGCGATCCGACGAGCGCGAGCATGTGGCTACTAGATAAAGATAAAGTGCGCCAAATTATTTATTATCTGTGCCTGAGTTTAATTCATGCCAGTGCGATCGAGCGCAAAATTGCGATTCGAGTTACTAAATTAGCCAATACCTTACAAATTAAAATCGTCACCAACGATCCGCACGCAATACTCGCAGATCTCGACTTTCCCGCAGATACTACCTTAAATAATCCCCAAATCGATTTAGATCCTCGCATCAGCTTGGGTTTATCGCTCAGTCAGAGCCTAGCTGCCTCACATTCTGGTAAGATTACTCGGCTTGTCAACGGCTGCGGTTATCAGCTCACCTTACCCATGCTCGTTGCTACTGACACCACTGCTACTATCTAATTTCGGCTTTAGGGAGACGGGGGTGGGGGACGGGGAGACTGGGAGACTGGGGGACAAAAGAGATTTCACCAGTAATTCTCATTATGAAAATTGAGATTAGATCTAATGGTGGTTTTTAAAAATAAAACTGCTACAATCCGCATTCTGTCCTAAACAACCTGACAGCTTTGGCGGAGCTGGTTCTTCCCTATTCCCTATCCCCTATTCCTTAACTTCTTTCAGAAGTCGAATATGGTAGGCTGATACCTGGCTTCAGATCTACACAACTGCAACCATGTCATCATCCACCGCCGAAATCAAACTCCTAATCGTAGACATTGATGGCACGATCGCGGGAGAATCGAATCAAGTCAGTACCAAAGTCAAACAAGCAATTCAAGCCGTTCGAGATCGAGGTATCCGCGTTGGTATTGCCACAGGTAGAATGTACAAATCTGCATTACGATTCCATCAGGAAATCGCAGCAGATATGCCCATCATTGCCTATCAAGGTGCCTGGATTCAAGATCCCGCGACAGGCACCAAACATCGTCACTGTCCCGTACCGATAGACATCGCCAAGGAACTCGTCGATTACTTCGAGCAACCCACATT
>NZ_JANPLS010000306.1:0-3897 GCF_031422475.1 Chamaesiphon sp. VAR_48_metabat_403 | reverse complement strand
CTTCCGCATTATTGCTGGTTACACCACTCAACCATTGCTCCGACTAGTCCAACTGTGGCAAAATTTCCAAGAAACCGCCCTCTCACTCGAACGTTTGAGCGATATCCTCGATACGCCGCAAGAAGTAGCCGCCGATAACATCAACAATATCACCATGCCCCCAATTCAGGGTCATGTCAAAATCGAAAATCTCACCTTTAGTTTTCCTAGTACTAATATCAATCAGCTCAATAATATCAGTGCGGAATTTCAAGCCGGACAATTTGTGGGCATCGTGGGTTTAAGCGGTTCGGGCAAAAGTACCCTGATGAAATTAATTCCCCGTTTGTATCAGATTAACTCTGGGCGAATTGTCATTGACAAGTATGATATTACCAAAACCGAGCTGTATTCCTACCGCCAACAAATCGGTATGGTACTACAAGATACCCTCTTATTTAGCGGAACAGTGCAAGAAAACATTGCTCTGACTAACCCCAATGCGACCTCTGAAGATGTAATTGCCGCCGCTAAAGTAGCCGCAGCACACGATTTTATTATGGAGTTACCAGATGGTTACAACACCAAAGTCGGCGAACGCGGTTCCGCCCTTTCTGGCGGACAACGCCAACGCATTGCGATCGCGCGTACCGTACTACAACAGCCCCGAATGTTGATTTTAGACGAAGCCACCAGCGCGCTCGACTACGATAGCGAACGTCAAGTGTGTCTCAATTTAGCCCAAACCTTCCAACATCAGACCGTCTTTTTTGTCACCCACCGTTTGAATACAATTAAAACGGCAGATGTAATTGTCATGATGGATAAAGGATCGATCGTCGAAACAGGCACCCACCGCCAATTAATGGCTTTAAAAGGTCGTTATTATTGTCTCTATCAGCAGCAAGAAGCTCAGGTTTAGGCTTTAGCGAAGATCTACCCACCCCGCCCTTCTCTTCGAGACGCTTCGCGAACGGGCACCCCTCTCTTGAAAAGGTGCTTTACTTGGGGAAACCCCAAGAACGCACTTTTCGCTCCAAGGAGGGGATTTTCCTTACTCCCCCCACACATCCCCATGAACTCCCCCAACCAACAACCAAATTTCGCTCCCAACGATGCTAATAAAATTGCCAAACGGAAGATCGAGCCGGATGGATTGAGAAAAGTAGAACGCGCTCAAATTGAGACTTACCAATCGGAAGAATTCGAGCAATCGGTGGTATTCCAGCAGTCGCGGATCTGGTCGAGGGGCATTGTCTGGACGATTTTACTGATTACTACGGGCTTGGTGACCTGGGCTTGTTTGGCACCTTTAGAAGAAACCATCGCCGTTCAGGGGAAACTCGAACCAATCGGGAAAGTCAAAGATGTGCAGGTACCAGTCGGTGGGGTAGTTAAAACCGTCGGAATTAGAGAAAACGATAAAGTTGTTGCAGGTCAAAAATTACTCAGCTTAGAATCTACCGTCGCGAGATCTACACTCACCGCACTGGAAAAAAATCTCGAATCGATGACGGCGGAAACGCGGTTTTATCATAGCTTGCTCCGTCAGGGTGTCGGGAGTGTCAGCACTCAAGATCTCGCCAAACTCAATGTGCGTCCAGAAATTCTAGCACTTACTAAAAGCCGCAGCTCGGTTATCGCCGAAAATCAACTTTACCGCTCCGAACTCAACGGGACAGATCTTGCTAATTTAAGTAGCGAACAGCGTCAAAGATTGCAATCGAGCCGCGCCGAAGTTGCTTCGCGCACCAGTTCCGGTCAGTTAGAAATCGGTCAATTCGATAATCAGATGCGCGAAAATCGCGGCAAACGGACGGGTTTGAGCGAACTATTAATCGATTCCCAAGCGGTGATTGCCAATATCAACGCCAAAACTGCGGCTAAAAAATCTCAACTCGCCGCTCAAATGGCTGAAAATCGCGCTCAAAAACAAGCCGCTCAAAGTTTAACCATCAGCAATCAGGCAATTCTCGATAGTTTAAAACCTGCGGGCGAAGCAGGCGCGCTATCTCGCAACCAAGTACTCAAGCAAGAACAAGAAGTCACCGCCCGCACGAGTGAAGTGCTCCAACTCGACGAACGCTACCGCAAACTTCAACAAGACGAACAAGAATTGCTTGCCAATTCGCGTCTCGAAATACAGAGTCAACAGCAACAAATTAAAAAGAACCAGCAAGAAATCGCCCAACTAGATCGAGAATACAATCGATTGACAATGGCTACCAATCAGAGTCGCGAAAAGCTCAAAAATAGCGTTGCAACTTCTCAAAAAGAGTTGTTGACAAGAATCTCGATTAATGATAAGCAAATCGCCGAAATTGACGGGCAACTGAATAAAACGATCGTCGATCTCGATCGCAAAGTCGTCGATATTAACAGTCAAATCAGTCAGGCGAAAATGAATCTCAAATATCAAGAGATCGTCGCCCCGGTTAGTGGAACTGTATTTGAATTAAAAGCTGGGACACCAGGATTTGTCGCCACCACCAGCGAACCGATTATGAAGATCGTTCCCGATAGTAAATTACAGGCAAAAATATTTATTAGTAATAAAGATATCGGTTTTGTCAAACCAGGAATGCCCGTCGATGTGCGGATCGAAACATTTAACTTTAGTGAATTTGGCGATGTTAAAGGTAAAGTAGTTTCGATCGGTTCTGATGTATTACCCGCAGATCAGGCGCATCCCTACGACAGGTTCCCCGCCGTCATCGAGATCGAAAGACAGAGTATGATGATTAAAGGTAAACCGATCGACCTGAGATCGGGCGCATCGCTCAATGCTAATATCAAACTCCGCACCCGCACGGTCATGAGCATCTTTACCGACTCGATCGTCAAGCAAGAAGACGCACTTAAAACGATCCGGTAAAATGGTTGTTGCGTAGTCCCATGTTACCCCACCCCAGCCCTCCCCTTATCAAGGGGAGGGAGCCGGAAAGCCCCCCTGCTTGGTGCGCTAACACTGTCGGGGAACCCGAACAGTGCGCGCATCCGCTTTATAAGGGGGGTTGGGGGGGTAAACCCATTGAAAACGAAGTCTAAGCTTTATAAAGGCGGTAAAAGGACTACGCAAAATACCTTAATCCCCGTAAATTATGGCTGCTGAAGTAATCTGTGTTGGTACCGAATTATTGCTCGGTGATATTCTTAATAGTAATGCTCGATACCTGGCGATCGAACTTGCAGCATTAGGCGTACCCCACTTTTATCAAACCGTAGTGGGGGATAACCTCGATCGAATTCACAGTGCGATCGAAATTGCCAGCGCGCGATCGAGTATCCTGGTTTTTACAGGCGGTTTGGGGCCGACACCCGACGATCTGACGACAGAAGCGATCGCCACTTATTTTAATACGCCACTCGTCGAACATCCCGAAGTCATTGCCAATATCGCACAAAAGTTCGCCCAAATCGGGCGCGAAATGACTCCCAGCAACCGCAAACAGGCTCTCCAACCCGTAGGCGCGCAATTATTACCCAATCCATCGGGTACCGCACCAGGGATGATTTGGCAACCGCGAACGGGGTTAACGATCCTCACATTTCCGGGTGTACCGCGAGAACTGTACCGGATGTGGCGGGATACAGCCGTTTCGTTTTTAAAAACCCAAGGTTACGGGCAAGATTCGATCTATAGTCGCAGCCTGCATTTTATCGGCATTTCCGAATCAGCTTTAGCCGAAAAAGTCAATTATTTGTTCGATTCGACGAATCCTACCGTCGCCCCCTATGCGGGGAACGGACAAGTCCGCCTGCGGATTGCCGCCAGCCTCGGTGTAGAGGCCGCTCGCCATGTGCATCAGGTGGTCGAGGGTGATCTCGCCCCGCGGATCGCCCGGCCTGCGCCACGCGTTCAACGGCGCCTTGCGGTGGATGTCGAGCAGCCGCTTCTGCACGCCCAGGCCCACCAGG
>NZ_JANPLS010000305.1:0-12281 GCF_031422475.1 Chamaesiphon sp. VAR_48_metabat_403 | reverse complement strand
GGATTTCCCGCAACCGCGCACCACGAGCGAGTTGATTTTGGGTCGCTTGGTCGAGGTCGGATGCGTACTGAGCGAAGGCTTGAAGGTCGTCAAACTGGGCTAATTCTAGTTTTAGCTTACCTGCTACCTTTTTCATCGCTTTGGTCTGTGCGGCGGAACCTACGCGGGATACCGAGATACCTGCGTTAATTGCGGGGCGAAGACCGGAGTTGAATAAGTCGGAGGAGAGGAAGATTTGACCGTCGGTAATTGAAATTACGTTGGTAGGAATGTATGCCGATACGTCACTCGCTTGAGTTTCAATAATCGGTAACGCTGTCATGCTACCGCCGCCGAGTTCGTCGCTGAGTTTAGCAGCACGCTCTAATAAACGGGAGTGAATGTAGAATACGTCGCCGGGGTAAGCTTCGCGTCCTGGTGGGCGACGGAGCAAGAGGGACATTTGACGGTAAGCTTGAGCTTGTTTGGACAAGTCATCATAAATAATCAGGGTCGCTTTACCTTGGTACATGAAGTACTCGGCGATCGCCGCACCAGTGTAAGGTGCAAAGTATTGAAGGGTCGCAGGATCGTTCGCATTGGCGGCTACAACGACTGTGTATGCCATCGCGCCCGCTTCTTCGAGAACGTTGACGATATTCGCAACAGTAGAGGCTTTCTGACCGATCGCGACGTAGACGCAAACTACATCTTCGGACTTTTGGTTGATAATAGTATCGATCGCGATCGAAGTTTTACCAGTCTGTCTGTCTCCGATAATCAGTTCCCGTTGTCCGCGTCCGACGGGAATCATCGCGTCAATGGCGGTAATCCCGGTTTGCATGGGTTCGTAAACCGAGCGACGTTCGATAATCCCTGGAGCCATGAATTCAATCAGGCGAGTGGTGGTAGTAGCGATATCGCCTTTACCATCGATAGGACGAGCTAATGCATCGACTACCCGACCGACAATCGCATCGCCGACGGGAATCTGCGCGATTTTACCAGTTGCTTTAACAGCACTCCCTTCTTGGATACTGCGACCGTTGCTCATCAATACCACACCGACGTTATCGGCTTCCAGGTTGAGAGCCAAGCCCACACTCGCATCTTCAAATTCGACGAGTTCCCCAGACATAACTTTGTCCAAACCATACACGCGGGCGATGCCATCGCCGACTTGGAGGACTGTCCCAACGTTAGATGATTTAACGTCTTGGGTGTACTGTTCGATTTGCTGGCGAATGATGCTACTAATTTCGTCAGGTCTGATACTAATCATAATTATCTATTTACTGATGTTTTCTATAGGTATTAGGTTTTAGGCTTTAGGTATTAGGTTTTGGGTCTTTTAATAGTTATTTAAACCCCTATTCCCTATTCCCTATTCTCTATCCCCTACGCAATACTCAGACCTAAGCGGCGAATTTCGGCGCGTAAGCTGGAGTCGATGACTTGAGAACCAACTTTAATAATGACACCACCGATAATTTCTGGATCGATGTTGGTGGCAATCTCGACACTATTCGAGCCAGTCATACCCTGAACTCGATCGCGAATCGATTGAGTCTGAGCGTCAGTAAGCGCGACTGCACTGGTGACTTCAGCCAAAACGATCCCTTTCATCGCACGCAACGCGGCTTGATAACGCTTACAAATTCCGCGTAAGTAGCCGATGCGTCGTCGATCGACTAAAATCATCAAGAAGTTCGACACGAATGGGTGCACTTTATCGGTAACAATTTTAGCTAAAATTGCTTTTTTATCGGCAATTTTAACGATCGGATTCGCTAAAATTTCGCTTAATTCTGGAGATTCATCGAGCAGTCCTAACAGAGCCGCACAATTGTCGCCAAATTCATCGACTAAATTTTGAGACTGAGCCAGGGACATAAGTGCATCCGCATAAGGCACGAGCACGACACTACCAATTGCACTATCTTTCATTACTTACCTCCTACCAGTGCGATACTACGATCGACCAACTCAGCTTGAGCGGATTCAGTCAGCAGGTTTTTGAGTTGAGCTTCAGCTCTTGCCATTGCTAGTTTAGTCACCCGCGCGCGGAGTTCGGCGATGGCTTTATCTTGCTCGGTACTGGTATCGGCTGCTGCTAATTCTTGCATCCGCGCGATATCGGCGGCGACTTTAGCTTCGATTTCTGCTTTAGCATTTGCCGCGCTGGTAATTGCCGTTTGGCGAATTTGTTCGGCTTCGGTTTGGGCTTGCGCCAGATTTTTTTTAGCTACTTCCAGAGCGGAGGATGCTTGTTTTTGACGAGTTTCGATGTCGCTAATTGCGGCTTCGATTGTGGCTCGCCGTTCGGTAAGAATTTCGGTTAAGACTTTACGCCCGAAGACGATGACAAAGCCTAAAACCAGTGTGAGGTTAAATAAGTTGGTTTCGATTAAATCTAAATTTAAGCCGACCCCACCTTGACCTGCATTGGCGAGGAATAAGTAATTTCCCATCATAAATATATGTTCTAGAACTGCGGGATGCGATCGGTTAACAGGTATTTGTTAGTGCTAACTGTTCGCTATTAACTGTTTTAATCTGGGTAGCAGGCGATTATTTAACTAGCTCGGCTCCTAACAATTTGGTCAGAATCTGATGGCTGAGTGCTTCGA
Organism: Chamaesiphon sp. VAR_48_metabat_403; assembly: GCF_031422475.1. NCBI lineage: Bacteria > Bacillati > Cyanobacteriota > Cyanophyceae > Gomontiellales > Chamaesiphonaceae > Chamaesiphon > Chamaesiphon sp. VAR_48_metabat_403. The sequence goes on along the minus strand of NZ_JANPLS010000305.1, from coordinate 9,672 downwards.
CTTGGGGTTCTAGAGCTGCAAAAGCAGATTGCTTTTGCTTATCAATTTCTTGTTGGGCTTGTTCGCGTTGAACTTGGGCTGCTTGTTGAGTTTCGGCAATTTGTCCAGCGGCAATTTTTTGCGCTTCAGCTTTCGCTGTTGCAATTACTGTGTTCGATTCCCGTCTCGTTTCGGCTAGTTCTTTTTCGTACTGATTTTTGAGTGCTTCAGCTTCGGCTAGTCTGGCTTTGGCATTGCCCAAACCACCGCGAATGTACTCGTCTCGATCGTCTAATACTTTACCAAGGGGAGTGTAAAACAGTTTGTTTAATACAAGCACCAAAACGACAAATTGGATTGCCATTAAGGGTAAGGTGGCATCAAAGTCAAACAGTTTACCCTTTTCTGCTACTTCTTCGACTGCGGCTGTAGCCAGCCACAGTGTCCATTGTGGAATCGCGTTCATACTTTCTGAGGGGAATTTTAAGGCTGGTGGAAATCGGCAGTTATAGAAATCGGAATTAGAAATTTTGCACTAAATTCCGATTTTTAAACTGTCCATTCCTACCGCTGGTTGACGATGGCGATTATGCGAAGGGGTTAGCAAACAACAGAATCAGGGCGACAACTAGACCGTAAATCGTCAGAGATTCCATGAACGCCAAGGATAGCAGCAGGGTACCGCGAATTTTGCCTTCAGCTTCAGGTTGACGTGCAATACCTTCAACAGCGGAACCAGCAGCGGTACCTTGACCGATACCAGGGCCGATTGCAGCCAAACCAACAGCGAGAGCAGCAGCGATAACAGAAGCAGCAGCAACAGTAGGATTCATGATGTAATTACCTTAAAAAAATGATTGAGAGAATAAATTAATTGACATTAAACTGGTTTTGTGATTTTAGTTTCCGATATTTAGTTATTCACTATCCACCAATCACTATCCACTATTCACCAAATTTAGTGTTCTTCTTCGTGTTCGCCGTGACCTTCGATCGCTTCACCGATGTACACAGCAGCTAGTGTCGCAAATACCAATGCTTGAATCGCACTAGTAAACAACCCTAACAGCATAACTGGCATCGGGACAATAAACGGAACTAGTAATACTAGTACACCGACAACTAATTCATCCGCAAGGATGTTACCGAATAAACGGAAGCTTAGGGACAGTGGTTTAGTGAAGTCTTCGAGGATATTAATCGGTAGCAAGAACGGTTGCGGTTCGAGGTATTTAGCCAGGTAACCCAAACCACGTTTGCGGAAACCTGCATAAAAATAAGCCAAGGACGTAAGCAAAGCCAGTGCTACAGTGGTGTTGATATCACCAGTTGGCGCGGCTAGTTCGCCTTCTGGCAAGTGAATCAGCTTCCAGGGGAGTAATGCTCCAGACCAGTTGGATACAAAGATGAATAAAAACAGGGTACCGATAAATGGAACCCAAGGACGATATTCCTTTTCTCCAATGTGTTCCTTGGTTAAGTTCCTGATAAATTCCAGGGCATATTCCATCAGGTTTTGAATCCCGCGCGGAATGCGTTGAACATTCCGCCCAGCGGCGATTGCTGCGATTAACAACAAACCGATCACAAACCAAGAGGTAAGGAACACCTGACCGTGAAGTTGTAGCCCACCTATGCGCCAATACAAATGATGACCGACTTCCAATGCCGCTAAGGGCAGAGGATTTATGATGTTTAAACCATCTAACATGTGCATCTAGGAGCCGTTTCTATCGATCGTTTACCAAAATTACAAATATTGCAATTGATGGTCGGTGCTGTGCTAATCCAACATGATAAATTCAGTCGGCGAGCCAGATTGTGCGGAAGATGTAGATTAACAGTGCCGCTTTATAGGTCAAAAAGCCCAGAAAGACTGGCAGAATTTGTAATTCGTGCCATTTAGCCGCCACCAACATCAAGACCACAAATAGGGCAAGACGATTGGGACTTAACTTCACAGACTCATTACCAATCCGGTCTACATCTTTTGCAAGCAGTCTCAAGTACACTACTCCTGCGACTGCACCCAAGAGGTAGCTGAAGGAAATCTTCCAGCCATAGATTAATACCACAGTGACAAATGCCACGGTAGTAATTACTAGAGTAATCAGATACAACTCTTGTTTGAGTTGTCGATACTCACCCATCGAGTCCTCTGCCGATCGAGTTACACTTTCATCAAGCGTAGTTTCCTCGCCGACTAATTTTGTCGGTTGAGGTGTTTCATCAGTAGAGTTCACAGCAGTTTGGTGTTGTTTGAGCCTGACAGACCATCATCGATTGTATCACCCACTGGTAACAATACTTAAAAAAATCGATCGGGATCTAATTCTTTGCGGTTACGTGCGTGGGGGGTTGCTACCAACAAGACCGCGCGTGCGGAAGATATCGGTAATAGTCGGGGCATATCCCGGCAATCCAAATGTTGCAGGACTAACGGGATTGGCATGGCTAAAGTGGCGGTTATTCAGGCAAAACATGTCCCAGTCAGCCATTTGGATCTTAAATATTTTAATAAAGAATTTGGCTAGATCGATCGAGAGGGGAATCTGAAAGGGGCTACGTTTGCCAAAATACGCGCAGATTTCCTTAATGCCTGCCGCCGCGTTGACTTTTTGATTGCCCAGCACGATCCGGCGATCGAATTTATCGGCAAGTTTGGGATGTGCGATCAGATGTCTGACGACTTCGGCGATATCTTTACCATGAATGAAATGGAAGCTGCCATCGGCACTAAACCATTGCAGTATCCCCGCATATTTAGCGATATTTGTCAAGTCAGCAGACAAGAAAGAATAAGGTTTGGTATCGTCGCCGCCAAAAACGAGACTGGGGAAGACTGCGGTAACTTTAGAGGCGATGTGCTGCGCGCTATCGGGGGCGTTTTGGGCTTGAATTAATTTGTCTAAACACTGATATTTAGACATAATATAATCCGTCCCGATTTTACCTGCTTCGGGTAGCAATTTATCTTGCCGATCGAGGACGCTTTCAGTCGAGAAATAAATAACTTGCTGGCAAACTTGGGGGTCGAGTAAATCGAATAAAATATGTGTTTTAGTATAGTTGATATCAAAGGCTTCCTGTCCGCCCCAGCCTGCGGCTGTAAGTACGGCAACGTTAATAGTTTTTAGTAACTCAGCCTGTTTTTCGATTTCCATCATGTCTGCAGTGACGACATGAATGCCGGGACGTGCCTTAATATCTACTTGTAATTTAGCAGGGTTGCGGACAAATAGAAATAGCTCGTGGTCGGTATTTTGAATCAGAGTTTCGCTGATATAATGACCGACACAACCACTAGCACCTGTGACAAGAATACGCATTGAATTAGAGAGAATGGAGTAGGGATAAGCGAACTTAATAATTTAAAATATGCTTAGGTTAAGGAGATCGATCCAAAACAGGAGCGAAAATTGATGACTAGCTAGTACTTTTTTCTCTGTGGTAATCTAGATAACCTAGCGCGGTATCGCGAACTATTTGTGAGTAGTTCTCATTTGTTGCCACTCGATCGAGCAATTTTAATAGATCTACATCGTCAACCCGATCGATCCCGCCATTAATCAATCGATTTAACATCATTAGAGGGAACTCAGATGGTTGACGCAGAACTGACTCGATCGCAAATTTATCGGAAGTGGGATGATAATTTTCAATCCCATGCAGAATCGTCCAGAATATGTCTTCACCATTCTTATCTGGGAATCTTTCATACAAACGAAACCAGACATCAAGGTAGTTGACAGCTTCAGGATGGTTGAAGTAAAGATCTACAAGTGCTTGCAGATGAGTGAGATCCTCGGCACGATCCAACGTCATCAGAGCATCGATCGAATCTATTATTTCTTGAAGATTATTTTCCACTTTTTACTGAGATTGTGCCTACTATCGATCTAGACCGTCAGAGGGTATCTGAAAAGCATAGATCTAAATCCCCCCAACCCCCTTAAAAAGCGGATGCGCGTTCGTCGGGTCTCCCGACGGATTAGCGCACCAAGCAGGGGGAGAAAGAGTCAAAGTTCCCCTTTTTAAGCGGGATTTAGCGGCGTTTTTATTCGGGGGGAACCCCCGAATAAAAAAACGACAAGACAGGGGGATTTAGATCTACGAGCGAAGCCAATAAGACTTTTCAGACACCCTCTCAGATGGCGGTCGTGGCAGGTAAGTTATTAGTCGGATCGATCTTACCAACAAAATTGTCACCATAGTAAGCTGCGATAATTTTTATCGCACCAAGAATATGTCGGTTGAACTCTGATAGATTTTCCGCAGGTATCCATAATTCTTGGTGTACTTGGCTGCTACCGACAATCTGAATTTCAAATTGAGAGATATATGCATCATCGATATCAAATTGAGTTACAAAGCCAGCAAAGCCAGAATTCGGATCGGTAGTGTTCCAATCTTTGGCGATTTGGATACCATATTCCAGATTTAAAACTGGATAAAAAATTGGCTGAGATGGCAATCGGGGTGGAAATGTTAAGAATTTACTATTAGCAATTAGATCTAACTCTTGATAACCGATCGGACGATAAAGACGCATAGAATTAATTCTAATTTAGCTAGTCGTATTTTAACCTTCTGGAAATCGATCGCTTTATTCTAAGATCCACTCACCATCCATTTAAGGATACCAAGAATGCGTTCGACTGGGGTAACCTGATATTCATTTAGATCGAGCGTTAGATCCTTATTTTCAAGCTTGAGGAATTGCCACAACTTTCCGCTGGTAACACAGCCATAGATGACCGGAATCGGCTTGTCTTCATGTGCGTTAAATATTTGAGCAGCGACCATTTCAGCGGCACACTGCCCTAAGCCTACATCTAATTCTCCCTTTTTTGCTTCTACTAACATCACGATCGGAGCTTGAATTATGGATGAGATCGTAGATTTACTTAGTAAGAAGTCACAAAAACCATTCAGACCACGCTCTCTATCGACATTAAACTCTTCACCTGAAAATAGTTGGATTTGGTTGTCGGCTAGTCGCAACAACTCAACCAAAATTGGACTGACTAACAACTCTGATTTTGCCTTTTCAGATTTTGCTTTCTGTGCCAAGGGCAAATATTGTTCAAAAATGTTTAAAAATTCTGGCTTTGGTGATACTGGCAGCAGAGATTCGCAAAAAGCTGACTCTATTAGATTTAAATCGAACTGACCAATCGCATCTTGCAAAGAAAAATTATTATAAGCCATAAATTTAGTTTTTCCACTTCATAAAAGTATCCTCGAAGACAGTTTTGAAGTAAGACTCATCCTCAAGAATAGTCGCAGATCGAATTTAGCGATTGCGATAACTACTTAACTTTTAATTTGAGTGAATAACGCGTTGGGGAATTACCGATCGCGTTGGCAACTTGCATGATGTTAATATAATTACTTAATGCAATTTTAACTGGTGCAAGCGTCCGCACGCTAGTTTGAAACGTTGCATCAGATTTTTGTAAAGCAGCTTGACGTTGAATTGCATTCAAACTATCCCACCGCACGGTAGGATCGGCTTTAAGTTTTGCCAATCGATCGCGTCTGAGCTTATTCATCTCTTTAAGTTCGGGAATATAAGCTTCGAGATTTTGTCCCCAATGAATCCGCATTTGTTCTCTAAATTCATCACTGCGTCGGAACCAGTCACTATCTTTAAATGTCAGCCAATTGGCAGGTAATCTAGACAGAGTTTGTTTGGTATCGGTAGAAATTTTTGGATACTCAGTCGTCAGTTTAGCTGCGATCGCATTTTTGAGTTTGAGATCGGGTGTTGTTACCGATTTTCCCATAATTTCATTGACCATAAAACACAAAGCATCCGCACTAATATCGGTAGTCATGCGGGTTAATGGGGGTTTACCTGGTGCCAACCAATTTTTGGGCGAAGCATCATAAAAAGATACCAACCAGAGCGCGTCAGCATCGCCATCTAATACCTGCTGGCGCAGATTTGATACTAACTTAGTTTGAAGTTGAGTGCGTTCGGCTGGCGTTCCTTTGGCAAGTTGAGGTTCTAGCGCGATGGTTTGGGCGACAGTATTTCTCAATCCCAAATTCGTCATCCATTCTCTGTTCAATCTCGTAGAGATTTTTTGTTGCTGGTTGGGGGTAAATTTGACCGCTAATACTTGTCCGTAGAGATTAGTGAAGTTTCTGACGATCGTGGGTGTCAGCGCGGGTACGATGACTAGTGGCGGACTGCTGGGAGTTATAGTTGGCTGGCTGCTGGGCTTGGGCGTGCTAGTTGGCGTAATGGTAGTAGCTGGAGTGGCTTTTACAGGTGTTTTTGGAGCGGGCGCAGGTGTAGTAGGAGTAGATTTAGAGGGTGGGGTAACTGTAATCGCAGGTGCTACGATGCCGTTGGCGTAGCCTCTGCTGGACGCGAGAATCGTGAGGCTGACAGCACACAAGTAGGCAATCGCGCCAGGATTAATTTTAATTGGTTTCATGGTATCTACATCCCGCTCTATATCGATGAATTGTGTGGCTATTGCTAGTTTATCGATCGATTATACTCTGTTGCGATTACTTTCAGATTGAAGGTGACAATCGAGAGATAATACCCAAACTTCATTGATGGTAATACAACTTCAGGTAAGAGGCAAAAGCCTATTACCAAAAAATCTCGCTAATAATGTTTGGGTTGCGATCTCGGACGCAAATTTATGGGGATTGTTTCAGGGGAAAATGCTAACGACCTAAAATTTGTCCGACTGTCTCTGGTTGGGAGATCGATTTGACTGCAATTGCCGTTACCATGCGATCGTCTAAACTTGCGCTCCGCACGATCGAGAATGGAATGCTAGTAGTCTGAAGTTTAATAGCTAAATTTGCTGAAGTAGCTGTTGGATCGACCGCGATTAATTGCGGCATTATCTTGCCATCGTAAGCAGAAATTGATTCAATTTGTAATGAAAATAAACCGGGCGTAAAATTAGGATTTAAGGCTCGATCGTACTCAAATTTACTCAGCATTAACTGAAACGATCGAATTTGAGTATCATCGATTGGCGGGGCATCGCCGACTGTTTTGGCACGAAAGATCGGTACTAAATCTTGAAATGGGACTCGAACTGTTATCCATTCATCGGCAACTGTATCAAAAGAATAAGCGTAACCGACTCCATCCCATTTTGTCTCAGTCCGTACGAATAACTTATATCTTTGTCCGTCACCTTTAACTTTTAATTCAATTCCTCGGTAATTACTCAGATTGAGACTGGGTTCAAAATTTCGGGTGCGTACCGAAGCAAATCCACCGGAATTATCTGTCGAAACATTACCGCTAAATAGTGCAGAACCAGCACGTAAGCGAATTCCGCTTTCACTCACGCCACCCATCACCACATCATCCACCGCACCCCAAGTCGCCTGAAGATCTAAAGTGGGTTGGGTAAAATCAAAAAGTTCTAGTCGATTGTGGGTGGGTAAATAATTAGTTGCAGCCGCAGTTAAACTATCCAAACAGCCTTCAGATAGAGCAGCCTGCGGATCGGGACAAATAATTATCGCTCGAACCCCTTGCAGCAATCGCGATAGCAAACTATCGTCTAAGCGATCGATACTAAATTCAACCTGCACAAACTCAACATTTGCGGGTACACTAAACGGTGTCAAGCTTAAATCTGCGATCGCTGCTCTGACTCGATAACCGCTTTTGAGTAGTTGCGAAACCATTAATTCGCCGATTGCACCGCTCGCGCCGACTACCAATATTACCCCCAAAGCTCTTCCTCCATCAGTAGTAGATTGACTCGTTGACGTACCCTTCAGCCAGCGTTGCACGTCACTCAAGACGGGAATCGCTTCAAAGTAGCTAACAGTATTTAAAAACCTGCTGACATCCCATTTAGCCATGATGTTGACGATCCAATAGTGGTTATTTTTAATCTTTGCTAGCAGTAACTCTTGCTATTTCGATTATAACGAGTTTATTTTCTTTACCAGTACCAAGCTGGTAAATCTATCGATCGATATAAAGTTTCAAATACATAGCCACACCACGATCGATCGCACTAATTATACCTATCCTCTCAGATTATCTTATGATTATTGCCGATAAAATATTTATTTATTTAGAAGATATCGAACATCCGATCGGCAGAATAGTCAATTTACTCATTACCTGTCTAGTTTTGGTTTCCACCGGAATCTTTGTCGCTGAAACTTATCCACTCGATCCAGAGATGCGATCGCTCATTGGTAAAGTAGATACAATTATTTTATCAATTTTTGCGATCGAGTACTTACTTCGATTCATAGCCGCACCGGATAAATTTAAATATCTATTCAGCTTCTATTCGCTCATCGATTTGATGGCAATTTTACCCGTATTAACCGGAATAACCGATGTTAGCTTCATTCGGATCTTGCGCTGGTTCCGAATCTTACGGTTGCTGAGATTTATTGAAGGTAAAGCTCTACTCGGTAATCTCGATCGCGAAGATAGTTCGATCGTCACCCGCATTTTATTTACGATCTTCTCAATTATTTTTATCTATTCGGGCTTAATTTATCAAGTCGAACATCCCGTCAATCCAAAACAATTTGGTACTTTTTTTGATGCTGTTTATTTTGCAGTAGTCACGATGACAACAGTAGGCTTTGGCGATATTACGCCGACATCTCAAGCGGGAAAAGTGATGACAGTATTGATGATTTTGACCGGGATCGCGCTGATTCCTTGGCAATTGGGAGATCTAATCAAACAAGTTGCCAAAAGTGCTAATAAGGTGAATGCAGTATGTCCGAAATGTTACCTGTCGAGCCACGATCTCGATGCTAGCTTTTGCAAACGTTGTGGTACAAAATTAAACTAGTAGTCTTGGGCGTAAGTAAAGTTACTATTTAGCGGGGAGATCGGAGCGGGGAGCGGGGAGTTGGGATTGTGAAATAGTAACCTAACTTGCGCCGCCTAGTACTAGAGACTACTTTATCATCGATTCAATACTTATAAATAAATAAATTTAGCTGCTTTTGCCACTGGAGTTTTAGCCTTAATTAACTTAATCAGCGGTTGAGCCACATGATTGCCTTCACTAATTAAAAATGAGCCATCAGGATAAACTTTTTCAACAAAAGCAACATGTCCGGCGATCGGATCGGTAGCATAAGAATAAGTAGTATTACCTTCTTGCCAAGTAAACTTGAGATCGGCTTCCCAGACTACCACACTATTTACTTTAACTTTCCGACTTAATCGATTGCGATAAGTACTATTAGCAATGCGATCGTCCCAGGTATGTGCGTCGCCATTGAGTACAGTTCCAATCCCTCGACCATTCTTAAATAAACCCCGTTCTATCGCCCTTCCATAGACAAATTCCACGCATTCAAATGGGTGAACGCCTCTAATTTGTTCGTTTCCCGCAATTATCTGATTGCCACTAGCTCGATAATAAGCACCATTAAGATCGATGCCTAATTTAGCGATCGATGGTAAAGAAATAGCTGATGAATTTTTAGTCTGTCTAGCATCAGTTAGACTAGGCATAATTCCAAATAATAAAGATATAAACACCAGAACTGCTAAAGATTGGGCTGTTTTCATGATGGTGACAATCTCATTAAAATAAATCGGATGGCAAAGCCTAGATCCAGATTACCCACAAGCGGCGTTTTGTTTGGGGGGGTGCCCCCCAAAAAAAAACGACAAAAAGGGGGACCCCCAAAGGTTTAATTTGTTTAAGGGGG
>NZ_JANPLS010000304.1:0-10242 GCF_031422475.1 Chamaesiphon sp. VAR_48_metabat_403 | reverse complement strand
GTTGGTTATACTGACGCTTGAAGGGCATCGGCTTTTCTTCTTTCTTGGTCATATCATTTGCGAGGATTGAAGGATGCATCGCTCGCTGCTTTTCCACTGGGTAGATATCTTGAACAGCAACCCCACCACCATGCGTTACACGACCAATTAATGTTTTCTTACCTGCAATTAATCCACCATAGGTAGCGCAAATCGGACAAGTAGGTAGAGCACATGTGGACGGAATCCCACAATTTTGCTTATCTCCTAGCAGCACACCACTTTTTACAGGTGCCCAGATGAGGCAACGTCGTTCGACACCACGCCTTTTAGTGGGAGAAATATAGCATTTTTCGATGGATTTACCATTTTTAGTTGTTAGTTTGACAATCTCAACCAAGTTAACATTGACTTGTACTTCATGTCCTAGATATAGCTCTTGGGATCCTTCTAAAATAGCGTAAATATCAAAATGCATTCGAGGATTTTGTTTGTCTTCAGGTATTCCGGTAGCCATTAGGGTTTTTCTCCAGTAGTTTTTAGTTGACGAACCAATTCGGGGAATCGAGTATAGAGCGAAAGTTTAAGTTGATAAGTCAATTCTTTCCAATCTTTTTCTTCGCGATAATATTCTTTTTCAGCAAAGTAGGTATATGCTCTTGGAATGTCATCAGCATAAAGATTAAGCCAGATCTTGCCATCTTCTCCTGTTTCTTCCCGATCTGTCAAAACGACATCTGCTAGTAAATCTTTGGTTTGGCTATAAATAAAGTCATTATCTATGTTATGCCAGAGTCTGGCTTTAACACTTGTCTTATTTTCATCACCAAGAGTTGCAAAATAGCAGAAGATGACGGCATCATCTACTTTTTCAATTAATTTACTTACTTCGCGTTTTGCATCATCTGAATCCATTAGCTTTTTCGCTGTACCCTCCAAAGATTCAGCGAATGCATAGGTTAAACCAGTTAAAGCAGCAACATCTCGATAAAGCCTAGCTCGTTTAGCTAGTTTAGATAGTTTAGTATCAGAATCCATAAAATCTCCTTGTGAGGTTATATCCGATTGAATCACGTCCCAGTAGAGAGCGCGAATTTTCTCCATTTCCAAGCTATTAGAAATGTTGGCAATCTTGGTAAGCGTATAATCAGCCAAGTAGGGTAAATCCTGCTGCACATAACGAATTACATCTCCTAATGTCATGTTGATGTCTTTGCCAACAGTAACGATCGATTGACCATAGCCATCCATCAATCCTTTAATAAAAATTAGATGTCTCCTAGCCAAGTTAATTACTTGACTGCCCTGTGTTATCAGGGAAAAGTTAAAATCTGATAGCACTTCAACCGGAAATATTTCAGCAATTTTTGCTAAAGCATATTGAACTTGACCCAACTTCTGAGAGGCTAAATCGCCACCTTGGGTTTTGTCTGAAGCCAGCACGATATATTTACCAGCACTCAAATGTATCTCTTTGTTTGTCAACATCCGAAGATAATCTTTGAATTTCAGTTTCGCTGATACATCATTTCCACTCGGTTCGAGTCGTAAAATGATACTTTCGTCTGTGACTTTTAGTGGTGAAGCAAATGCTAATGCCGAGCAAGAGGCGCAAATATGCGGTCTACCTTCACTTGATGCTGACTGGCGACGCTGCTCGGGACGCTCGAAGATGAATCTTAATACTTTCCATTCAGCAGTTTTTGGATCGATCGCGATACCGCAAGAATAACAAAATTCTTTGTTATCATCTCCCGCAGATCTTCCCGATCCTAGATTAGGTTGCTCTGTTAATAATGGTGGCGGTAGCGATGCAAATTGGCTATCGCCCATCTCCATTAACCGATACATTTCCGCAATACACTTGGTGAAAATATCTCCACGAGTACCGTTAATTTGGTCTGTTGCAGTCTTAGTGAAGTTTTTGGCAATTGAATCAATTACAATAAACTTATCTAGATTTTGTTGTCGATCTAGATCGATAAACTTAAATGGATCGCCGCCAGCCTGTCTCAAGTATTCCAGTTTTTGTTCTGCGAACTCTTTTGAGAAAATAGAATTCACATTTAGCTTGTCTTGTTGCTTCTGTAATTTATTTGATTCTGTTTTAGATAGTCCTGATTGGGATAGTTTATCTTGAATTGCTTGTATCTCTGAGCTTGTATCATGCTGTTCTTGTAGTAATCTACCAAAAAGTTTCTGAAAATCTTCTTGATATTTATTTGCTTCTTTTAACTGCATGGCTTGAGCATCTTCAAGCTGCTTAGTCTTAGATTTGATATCTTTTTCGTGGAGATCTTCATTTTCAAGCTCTGTCAGCAATCCTACGATCTTTTGCTGCCGATCGCTCTGTCTTTTTTTTGCCTCGCGCCAGACACTAAAATACAAGGCTGATAAAACATTTGCCTGTCCTCTGTTTAATATTGGAATCTCTAGGGTACTAAATCCTCTAGCAGATAAAGTAACGGAATTTAGCATCAAAATAAATGTTTGAGTCAAACCAGGCAGTTGTGGTCTAGTCAGTCCATAAACTGAAAATGCCACATCATCAATAAAGCTTTTCCATAAGATTGAAAAATCTGGAATTAACAGAGCGGGTATAAAAACTCGAACGTGTCGATCGCTTTCTTCTAGGACAATAATGTAATGAACCTTTTGCAGATATTCCAGGTACCGATCGATTGCACTCTCGATCGCTAATCTTGCCTGAAGCTCTCCAGGTAAAGGTGATTTAAACAGAATCGCAATCTTACCAACTTTCTGCCCCTGATAGCTGACTTGCGTGCCTTCAAAAGTCACATCCAAATTCTCAACAGTATTCCGTGTGCGTGAGAGGTTAAGCGTTCTCTTCAATTGAGGACGATCGAAGGTTGCCGCAATTGCTAAAGCGATCGCCTTTACTTCCGGTTCGACTGTTAAACTGGCTATTAATGTTCTGGCTGTCGCTTCTGGTAAAACGTTTGCGGCTAAAGTACCGACCAGAATTTTCAGATCTCTGATTCGATCGGGTGAATAGATACTCATAGTTGTTGTTGAGTAAAGTTTTAAGGAGGAGATAGACTCGATCGAGTCTATCTCCTGAAATAGCCTAGAGATTAATCTTCTAGGTCGTCATATGAAACAATGTCTCCATCTGCATTGATGACAGGAGAAAAGCGCAGCTCTTCGATTCGCTGCTCCAGTTGTTCGATTTGATGTGAAATCTCGTCTAAATTATAGTACATAAATACCTTGTTGAAGTTTACGAAAAATTTGCCTGGGGAACGTGACTGGATGTTAAAATAGTAGTAATCACACCGCTAAGAGCCATCCAGCAACTTTTTGCCGTTGGTTATTAGCTTACCATGCAAACATGGTTATAGCTATTATTGAATTTTTGCGGTGACGACTCCATTGTGATAAAATCCTGTAAGAGACTCTCTTAATCCCTCTGGGACTGAAAAATAGCAATTATAGAAGTGCGTACTTCAATTCAGTTTCACCTAGTAATCCCTGTAAGGGACGTTCTATCTTTATCCAGCGAAAAACTGTCGTGAATACTGGCAGTTTTTTTGTGTGATGGTTCAGGCGATCATCTCTCATGTCTACGTAATCTATGGCAATACATCTATATTCGCCCTTATAATCGAGATCGTCAAGCACTTGTACGCTCAAAGTGTACGTACACAATCATGGGTCGTCGCGGACAGTCCATCACACTATCAATATCCGATCGAGACAAAGAGCAGCTCGAAGCCTTTGCCTTAGAATTTGGCATGACTTGGGGCGACAAACCCAATATTTCGGGGTTGATAAAAGCAATTGCCGATCGAAAGATCCTCATCGCTGCTAATCATGATTGGACTGACGAGCGGATTAATGCCCTAGATCGGGCGCGTCTGAACCTAATCGACTTGGGAAAAAATACCGACGCGCTCACAATTGCCGAACTCCTACTAGAACGTGCCGAGCTGAAAATCCCACTGCGTAAAGAATTAGATTCATTTGTCGGTGGTCAACAGCTAGCTAGCTGGCGCGTACAGATCGATCGATATATCAAGCGTCAGCAGCCTTTTAGACTCTCTTATCAAGATGCTAAAGAGCAGATTTGGACATTTACTGTTTACTTTGCCGAGATCGTCGCTCGTGACGAGCATGAATACTTGGATTGTTGGTGCGAGGAAAATAATAGTGGCGATATCTCGGAGCTACAGCATAATTGGTCGCTGCGGCTCGATCGAATTACTGACGCAGCGATTGTCAAAATCGATCGATCTTGGCGGAGTGGTTTAGATACAATTCCGGTGGAAATTTATCTGTTTGGCGGGTTAGCGCGTAGTTACCAGAGTAAAAAGAATCGAGATGATGTAAATGAATGGTTGGATGAATCCATGCAGGTTAAAAGAGTAGTGCGATCGATTAGCTCTCCGTTTTGGTTCAAGCGAGAAATATTTCGTTATGGCAAAGATTGTGAGGTAATTTCACCACAAAGAATGCGAGATGCGATCGTTCTAGAAATTAAGACGATGCAACAGCGGTATCAAGACGATTGAGCGATCCTATAGTGCTTTATTTCCGATCGGATTCATCTTCCTCACTAGTCAGCCAGTGTCCGTATTCTTCCATAAATCGATCGCGTAAAATGGCATCGCGAATTTTTTGGGTGAAGCGAATTAGCTCGGTAATATTGTGGATCGATAGCAGGGTAAACCCGGTGATTTCACCGCAGCGGATCAGATGGCATAAATAGGCGCGGCTATAGTTCTGGCAAGTGTAACAAGGACATGTATCGTCTAAGGGGGTAAAATCGCGTTTGAAGGGGGCATTTTTGAGATTCCAGCGTTCGCCCCGGACGAAGGCTGCACCGTGCCTAGCGACCCGTGTAGGGATGACACAATCGAATAAATCGATGCCGGAGGCGATCGCGATCGCCATTTCTTTATAGGTACCGATGCCCATCAGGTAGCGCGGTTTACTTTCGGGTAATAATGGAGCCGTAGCACGGACGATTTTGTGAATGAAGTGCGCTGGTTCGCCGACGCTAACACCACCAATGGCATATCCATGAACGTCAAATTCTTGCAGCGATTTAGCGGCTGCGGCACGTAAATCTAAGTGTACGCCGCCTTGGACGATCGGAAATAAGGCTTGCTCGTCAGGGCGTTGGTGCGCCTTAATACAACGGGAGAACCAGCGATAGGTGCGATCTGTCGCAGCGGCGACTTCCTCGCGGGTGGCGGGATAGGGCGGACATTCATCGAATGCCATAATTACATCCGCACCGAGGGCATTTTGAATCTCGATCGATTTTTCAGGCGAAATAAAAATCGTGCGTCCATCTAACGGCGATTTAAAAGTTACGCCTTCTTCGGTAATTTTCCGCATTTTGCTGAGGCTGAATACCTGAAAACCGCCTGAATCAGTCAGCATCGGTCCTTTCCAGTTCATGAATTTATGCAATCCACCTGCTTCTCTAATGATGTCTTCGCCGGGACGTAAATGCAGGTGATAGGTATTTGCTAATACCATCTGAGCTTGAGTATCTTCTAGGTGCGCCGATGTCAGCGTTTTTACAGCCGCTGTGGTACCAACGGGCATAAATCTCGGCGTTTCGACAATACCGTGCGGAGTATGAAAAACACCCGCACGAGCGTGAGTGTGACTGCATTTACCCAAGCAGTCGAAAGTGAAATTGGAGTGATTCAAGATTTAAGATTCAATATTTAATGCGGAACGGCTGGCGATTCTCCAAAGGAGAGGCTACGCCAACGAACAGACTTATAGCCACGAATGGATCGAGCTTGTGTTAGTTTGAAAATTTAGCCGATCTAATAATAATTTACTATTTAGTATAAAATTTTACGACATAAGTTTTGGTCTAAATCCAGATCGCAATCGCCACCCACAACTGAAACCTAAAACCTAAAGCCTAAAACCTAATCCCTAACTCGCCGGATCGTCACCAGCCCAGCCCATCGGGGAGACTTCAGCATCATCTTTGACGCGCCGAATGGGTAAATTAGCGATCAGTGCCGTTACTCTTTGATTGCTTTCTAACGAAAAATCTAAGCCTTGGGTATCGATTTCGACATACCGCGATACGACTTCTAGAATTTCTTGACGCATCATTTCCACCATTTGGGGGCTGAGATCGGTGCGATCGTGAGCGATGACTAATTGCAATCGCCGCTTCACATGTTCCCGACTCGGCTCATTTGCCATGCGGGGAAATAACATTTCTAGAAATTCGTTAATCATAGTCATAGTGTTTGCAGTCGATAGCGGGAATTAGCACCTAAATGATGAAATCGTCGAGGGGTAAAGCATGGTGAAAATTAAGTACTGACAAATTTCCCGACCCAATCGTTGGACTTGCAGTTATTTTCTCAGTTCGATGCAATTGAGGAGCTGCGTTTGTCAATTGTGGCGGTAAAACTAGGTCGTCTACCCACACTATACCAACAGGTGCTACGCAATTCAACAGGAGACATTGCTAAAATATTAGATCTTTAAGTAGTTAACTTTACCAATCTAGATCGGTAAATATCCGCTCTTAAAGCGACGATCGATGTGACTAAATTAACATTAGACTATAAATTTAATTTAGATCTTTTAGCGATCGGACTATTTAGTGAAGATTTTACGCAGTCGCGCCAACAAATTATCACGCTCGACACTGAGATCGAGGTAGGGCGTTTTTTCGCCGATCAGTCGATGGGCGATATTATCAAAAGCCTGCGCCGCACGAGAGGTAGAATTAGCTTCTAATACTAATGGTTCGCCTCGGTTGGTGGAAGTAATCACTCGTTCGTCTTCAGGGACGACACCGATCAGTTGTACTGCCAGAATTTCGCTCACATCTTCTACAGACATCATCTCACTAGCTTCGACCATTGCCGGACGCAAGCGATTGACAATCAATCGTGCTGGACTAATATTACTAGCTTCGAGTAATCCGATCACCCGATCGGCATCCCGAACGGCAGAAATCTCTGGAGTAGTGACAATTAAAGCTTCTTGAGCGGCAGCGATCGCATTTTTAAAGCCCATTTCGATCCCCGCAGGGCTATCGATCAACACAAAATCGAACTGAGGAGCGAGTTCGCCAATCATCCATTTCATGTGATTGGGGGTGATCATTTCGGCTTTACGATTTTGGGTGGCGGGTAATAATACCAGCCCCGGTTGGCGTTTATCGCGGACTAATGCCTGATCGAGACGACATTCGCCTGCCAGCACTTCGACGGCTGTATAAACGACGCGATTTTCCAATCCTAGTAACAGATCGAGATTTCGCAGCCCAAAGTCACCATCGACGAGCGCGACTCGGTGCCCCATTTTGGCAAGAGTCATGCCCAGATTGGCAGTGACGGTGGTTTTACCCACTCCGCCTTTGCCGGAAGTAATTACAATAATGCGGGTCATGAATTATAAATTGTTAATTGGTAATTATTAATTATAAAAACTCGATTGGCGATCGAGAGTCCGATCTCGATCGATCTGTGCCAAGTTAATCGCCAGTTACCAAGCTCGATCTCGATCGGGTTGTCCCCAGTTAAATCTATAAGTGCGATCGCAGCTATCGATCGACGCGTCCAGATCCGGGGAGAGCTAATTCGCGCAAATAGGGGGTTGTTTTGAGATCGATCGCGCGGGCGATCCTGATGCCTTGAGGGGTGACGTAAGCAATTTCTGGCTCGAACTGTGGGGGCGGGGTTTCTGGTGCTCGTGCCACTCGATCGGCAATGCGGAGTTGAGTTGGTTCCATTTGCAATGCCATAATCAGACATTGAGGGTTGTTGGGATAACCTGCATGAGCGATGCCGCGCAACCGCCCCCAGACAATAATATCCCCCGCTGCAAAAATTTCGCCGCCAGGATTGACATCGCCCATGATAATCACAGTACCTTCATGGCGAATATCCATCCCCGATCTGACTGTCATTTGCAGATAAAGTGGTTCGACAAGCTGCGGTAATTTGTCTTGGGTAGTGGGAATCGGGGGGGCGATCGCGGGCTGCTGCATGACGCAATACCCTGCTGTGGCTGCGGCTACCGCCGTTTGCCGCCGAGTGGTAGAAACGAGTTGGAGTTGCAAGGCGACATCGGCGAGCGCGTCGCTGATGCCTTGGAGTTGTCTGGCATCTAAGAGCCTGTCGTGGGCGATTAAATGGACGATCGATAACGGTTGCCAAAATCTTTTTCCAGCTTGAAGTCTTTGCTGAAGCTGCTCCCACAAATCGTTCCAACTAGCAGAAGCTGGCGTTTCCGCTTCTGTGGGCAGAATTAGTTTTACCACTCCATCTTCATTTTTGAGTCGAATTTGCAATTTTGGTTGCTCCGATGGCGTGACGGGGATTGGATCTGTTTTTCCCTGGGCATTCAGTATCGACAAGGTGGATGAGAAATCAGCATTCATAGCCTACAGAGTGGTGAAGATCGCAAATGGCTTTTACATCTTACACTTCAAACGGATATTCTGTCGGAATTATTAACCATGTATTTATGAATATCGCCGAGGTAGTAATATTTAGTAACGGTAAATTAAACCACTTAAATTTAAATCTCAATCAAAATATGCCTAAATTCGCGATCGCCACATTCGCTGTCATTCTCGCCACATCTGAAATTTGCTTTAGCCGATCGGTAGCGGCATCAACGACTCGACATGTTTTTACTAGTCTGCACGCCACTCCTCAAACTACATACATGCTAGATCTTCAGCGTGAGTCGATCGCACTGGCAATGAAAAAATGTACGATTAAGCGATATCGAAGACCTCGCTAATCGATCGACTCAACTACAGAACTAAAATACTATTAAATTATTAAGTCACAGCCGATCGAGATCTGGTGGAATAAGCTGTCGATCGTCAGATTGGTGAAGATATCTACTATGATTAGGTGCATTCAGATCGTTTTGACATGACCTAAGACCATGAGTTTAATTCGGATTTGGGCGGTAGCTAGTAACGTGTTTCGGGAAGTGATGCGCGATCGCATCTTTTTGACGATCGGGTTTTATGCCATGCTGATGCTTGCAGCTTGGCGGCTATTGCCAGAAGTTTCTGGTGCCGCCCAAGACAAAGTTTTGACCGATTTTGGCACTGCTAGTTCTAGTTTATTAGGGGTACTAATCACAATTTTCGTGGGTACGAATCTCATTAATAAGGAGATCGAAAAGCGCACGGTATTTACCATCGTCACTAAGCCAATTAGTAGTATTGAATTTATCCTCGGCAAGCATTTAGGATTATCTGCCGTACTGGCGATCGTCGTCGCGGGAATGACAGCAATTTATCTATGTATATTGAGTCTGGCTAGGATCGATTATCAATTATTCCCCCTGCTACTCTCGTCGGTTTTTCTGTTTCTAGAACTATGTCTGATTGCTGCTGCTGCCTTGCTATTTGGCGTATTTGCTAGTTCGATTTTAGCAATTTTACTAACTTTTTCGTTGTATTTGGTCGGTCATTTAAGCGAAGGCATGGTGAAATTAGCAGGTGTAACCAAAAATCCTGGATTTCAAAAATTTACCGATAATTTATATCTAGTATTGCCAGATTTATCGCGGCTCGACCTTAAAAATGATGCTGTCTATGGCGTTATTCCCTCAGCAGATGTCCTGTGGATAAATGCCGGATATGCGGTAGTTTATACGGTGGCATTATTACTAATGACAACAGTAATTTTCTCGCGCCGACAATTTTAGGGCGATCGAGTTGATGAGGGTAAGGTGTATACACAAGTCGGATAGACTTCGTTTCGAGGTGTAAATCCCCCAACCCCCAAGGATGCGGGGACTTTTAAAGCCCCCGCATCCTTGGGGGATTTAGCGGCTCGCAGCCGGGAGGTTCCCTCCCGGATTATGCGAGACAGCGACGCATCGAACGGGAGGTTCCCTCCCGTTTGTGTGCGTCAAGACAAGACAGCGGCGTTTTTATTCGGGGGAACCCCCGAATAAAAAAACGACAAGACAGCGAAAAGTGCGTTCTTGGGGCGCGAAGCTCTAGGGGGAAGCTTCCCAAGCGAGCTTTTCGGGGGAAGCTTCCCCCGAAAACGTCGCGCCCCAAAACGTCGCTTGTTTCCCCTGTCTTGTCTTGACGCACACAACTGGGAGGGAACCTCCCAGTCGATGCGTCGCTGTCTCGCCTTTTTTGACGGGGAACCCGTCCAAAGGCGAGCCGCAAGTAAAGCACCTTTTCAAGACAGGGGGATTCCCACCAATTTCGCTTCTCACCAGAGATGTGTATACACCGTAGCTTATAAAGGGTGGGGTAAAGGG
>NZ_JANPLS010000303.1:0-6084 GCF_031422475.1 Chamaesiphon sp. VAR_48_metabat_403 | reverse complement strand
ATCGATCGACAGATCCAGTTCTCCGCGTCCAATTGCGGCTTGAGTTTTGGAGCCACACCACCAACTGCGGACGGATTCCCAGGCGAGGTAAGGACAGACAGCGGATGCGCCGAAGCCAATCAGACAGGCGAAATGGTGGGTGCTCCAGCATTGGGCGGTATCGACAACGATCGACACCCGCGCCCGTAATCCTTGGGCAGTAAGATAATGATGCACTGCGCCGACAGCAACCAGGGGCGGAACGTAGGTGATTTCGTCGGTTAAACCGCCGGATTGCCAATCGCTGAGGACGATAATTTGTTTGCCTGTATTGACGGCGGCTAATGCAGCGGCGCATAATCGATCGATCTCGATTTTCAAGCCACCGACACCATCATTGACGGGATAAAGGGTGGAGATAAATTCGCTACCGAGGGAGGAAGCTTTAATTATTTCTAATTCTGCTTCATTTAAGACAGGGCTATTTAACTTGAGCATCCCCGCAAATTCGGGTTTAACTTCGAGTAAATTTCCCTTGCGTCCCAGACTGACATCTAGGGACATGACTAACTTTTCGCGTAACGGATCGATCGCGGGGTTAGTTACCTGGGCAAAGCGTTGTTTAAAATAGTCATAGATTGGGTGCGCCTTCTCAGACAACACCGCCAACGGAATATCATCGCCCATGCAGAACGTTGGCTCCTTGCCATTTTCCGCCATGTCATTGACGATCATCAATACATCTTCTTCGGTGTAGCCAAACGCCGTCTGTTGATTGAGCAAACTGGGTGATTCCCAGCGACAACTAGCTTCAAACGGTTGCACTGATAGCGGTTGACGGTGTTCTTTTAACCACGCACCATAGGGATGAGCTTTGGCGATTCGCTCTTTGACTTCCCAGTTGTGGAGAATTTCCTTAGTCTCCAAATCTACCACGATCGTCTGTCCAGGGCCAAGCCGACCTTTTTCGACGATTTGATCTACAGGTAAATCTACCACCCCAGCTTCAGAGCCAACGTAGAGATAGCCATCCTTGGTAATACAATACCGCGCTGGACGCAAACCATTGCGATCGAGTGCCGCCCCAACTACTTTACCATCAGAGAACGCCAGTAATGCTGGCCCATCCCAAGCTTCCTGCAAGCCGGAATAGTACTCGTAAAAATCCGTAATCTCAGGATATTTATCTAATTCCGGCTGATTCTTGTACGCTTCTGGTACCATAATCATCAAGCCTTCGATCGGACTCCGCCCCGATTGGACAAGTAATTCTAAGACATTATCTAATGTGCCCGAATCACTATTATCCAGATTCAAAATCGGCTGTAATTCTCTTAACCTGTCGTTCCAAATTGGATGATTGAGATCGCTTTCCCGCGCCGTCATCCCATTGATATTACCTAAGAGCGTATTAATCTCCCCATTGTGTCCCAGCACCCGCATCGGTTGTGCTAACGGCCATTTTGGTAAAGTATTGGTGCTAAATCGGCGGTGATAAACTGCAAAGGCCGCCTTAAACTCAGGATTAGTCAAATCTCCATAGAATTCACCCAATACAGCCGATCTTACCATCCCCTTGTAGACGATCGTCCGACTAGACAAAGAGCAAATATAAAAATCATCCCCAGGCTTCACGGTACCCTCAGCCTGCAACGCCTTAACAATCTTGCGGCGCACCATGTACAACTGACGCTCTAACTCATCTCCAGTCGTAGTTCCCGCCAGAATCATCTGCTCGATGTGTGGTTGATTTTCCCGTGCCTGAACACCGAGAGTCTCTGGCTTAACCGGAACTGTTCGCCACTCTATTAATCGACATTGCTCCTGAATGACTATCTCAGCGATAATCCTTTTTGCCACCGCGCGTTTATCTGCGTCTTGAGGTAAAAAAATCATTCCTACCGCCATTTGAGATCGATCTACGCCGTTGTATATATCAGTCTTGCGATACCTTAAAGATTCCAGCAACACATCCCAAGGAATCTGCGTCAAAATCCCTGCACCGTCGCCCGAATCGCGATCCGCGCTACAACCACCGCGATGCTCCATGCACGTCAATGCAGTTAGCGTTTGCTGAATCAACTTATGACTAGTATCCCCCGCCGGACAAGCAATAAATCCCACCCCACAGGCATCTCGTTCTTCTACCAACCACCGTGGGCCGAAATATGGTTCTTGGTTAGAAATAATTGGGTTCATCTGTGACTGATTGTCTGTGTGGTTCATAATTGTCGTGCAGGCAAGGATCGGTAGTGGAGTTAATTCGATTTTATCGCGGTTGTCCGAGAGTTTGGTAGAGCTATTGTAAATTTGGCTGCGATTAAAATTGACAACAACATGGATCTATGCTTATATCAGGATTTTTAGTTTAAGTCGGTACGATCGGCTACATTTCGATTTTAGATATGCTGCTAAGAAAGCATTACGGATGAGCAAGAAACTAAACTTTACCACCAAAGCCAATCTCGAAAATCCCTCGCATGAAAATCTCCTCCAAGGAGGGGTGCCCGGAGGGCGGAGTGGGTGAGATCTTCGATTGAACCGTCTAACTCCGATCGAGCATCGCCGATCGAATCTAAATTACTTTACTCTAGCTAATATTCTGGAGTGGAAGCATTTGGGAGGCAGATGGTGAGTCGCGTAGATTTACCCACCCCGCCCGTTGGGCACCCCTCCTTGGAGGGGATTTTAAGCGTTGAGCTTTTTCGCTAAGATGGCTCTCCTATACTGATGAGAATCGACGATCTTACTTCCCTACCTGAGGTGTTGTTGCAGGCTGACGGGGAGTATTATTCGGTGCAGCAGGCGCGGGATTGCTGAGATTAGGCGCGATACTTGCCTTAGGCGGTTGGGTGGCTTGGGCGATTTGTTTAATCTGATCTTTATACTCGGCTGGAGCTAAGTTTTCGGCTGTATTCATTAACAATTGTGCCTCGGTGAGATTGCCCATTTGTTTGAATACCAGAGCTTTAGCCAAGACGGGGCGAAAATCATCGCGATTTATCTCGATCGCGGTATCGTAAATACCTAATGCGTCGGCATTCCGCTGTTGGGTAAGATAAACTTGCGCTAATAATAATTTAAGCGGCGTAGTATCGATCGTACCTGGTGCCATTTTCAGAGCGGTTTGAACCGCACCTAAAGCTGCTTCAGGGCGTTTGGCTTCAACGAGCAAACTGACTAACCCTTGCAGTGCGTTAATATTTTGCGGCTGAATTGCCAAGATCGTCCGATAGCTAGCTGTCGCACCTTCACGATCGTCTAAATACAATTTAGTTTGAGCTAAAAGTACCGTATAGTCTGGTGTCTGAGGATTGAGTGCGGCAATTTTTTCGAGCGGAGCCAAACTGCCTTTAACATCACCCAATTGCAATCTCGCATTGAGTAAACCCTTGAGCGCGACTTGGTTTTCTGGCTCTCTTTGTAATACTTGAAGATAGCCCTGTGCCTGCGCCTGAAGTTGACTCGTTTGCGCGGCTGAGAGGCTATTTGGTTCGGTGGCGGTGGCGGTACCACTATCTAGCCCCAAATTGAAGATTGGCAATAGCGAAAATCCAGTTAAGGCTAGTAGAGACACGGCTACAACTAGATTGATTGCCCAGCGATGACGATTTAACACAAACTGCTCTTATAATAGATGGACGATTGGTTTTGTCGATCTTATTACATCTGTGCCGATCCTGCTAGGTGATATCACTATTTTGGATTGCGGATTGCGGATTTTGGATTGGGAAAGCATTGCTTATTTCGTAAAGCCTAAAACCTAAAACCTAAAGCCTAATTTACAATCTCAGCTATTAAAAAAGGTGCGATATCTGCCAGACTCAAAACGTGGGCGACACCATTAGAAGCGATCGCAGCTTTAGACATGCCAAATACTAGGCAACTGTGTTCGTCTTGAGCGATGGTGATGCCACCGCTGGCGTTAATAGCTTCTGTACCCGCCACGCCATCGGTACCTAAGCCAGTGAGGAGAATACTCGCACTGGTACTACCATAAATGCGGGCTACCGATCGAAACAGGGCATCGATCGACGGGCACGTACCTGTAGAGCTAGTAAAATTACTATAGATAAATTTGCCCTGAGCGTCGAATTCTAGGTGCGCGCGTTCGGGGGCGAAGTAAACTGTTTTTGGAGCTGGCGTTTCGCCAAGCTGGGCAATTTTGACATTCAATTGTGAGTCTTCTTTGAGCCAACTAATCAACCCTGTCAAAAAGCCATCGCCGATATGTTGGGCGCAAATAACCGGGACTGGAAAATTTGCTGGAAGTGCGGTAATAATTTTATGGATGGCTTGAGGACCGCCTGTAGAGGCTCCAATCGCGATCGCGCGAATGTTACCCGTTCGATCGAGATTGCCACTATTGGTAGATTTGGCATCCAAACCACTACTTCTAGCTTTAACTTTTACCTTTGAAAGCATTTTGATTTTGGCAATCAGTCGGTTTTTAATCTGCTCGTATTCTGCGTAGTCTCCGCTGGTTGGTTTGGGGAAAATATCGACAGCCCCGGCTTGTAGTAGTCCAAAGATATTTTTAGTATCGTTTTCTTGGACTGAGTTACTAATTACTAAAATCGGTCGGGGAAACTTTTCCATTACCTCTTTAGTAAGTTCCAAACCGTCGATCGGTGACATATGTAAATCCGTACAAATTACACTAGGATTGACTTTGGGAATCGATTCTAGTGCTTCTCTACCATTGCGTGCCGTGCCCACTATTTCAATTTCTGGGCTATCTCTCAATAAGCGTTGCAGCAATTCAAGAGCGATGAGCGAATCATCGACTAGGAGAATTTTTGTGGGGGACATGGCGGATGAGGTTTTAGGCTTTAGGTTTTAGGTTATGGGGTGTGGGGTGTAGGGTGTTTTTTAGCCCTTTACCCTTTCCCCCTTCTTTCCTAAATCCTAGCTCAAGGGTTTAGCGTTTACCTTTAAACTTGAGAGAAGTTTAATTTTAGAGAGAATTCTTTTTTTGATGGCTTCGTATTCGGCATAGTCGCCGCCGATGGGTTTGGGGTAAATATCTGATGCTCCGGCTTGGAGTAGTGCAAAGACATTTTTAGTGTCGTCGGATTTGACAGAGTTGCTCAGTACCAGAATCGGACAAGGAAAGTTTGCCATTACTTGTTTGGTAAGTTCCAAACCATCGACAGGTTCCATGTGAAAATCAGTACAAATCACGGCAGGATTGAGCCGGGGAATCATGGCTAGAGCTTCTTGTCCATTTCTAGCGGTACCGACAACTTCTACTTCAGGCGCACTTTTAAACAACCGTTGCAATATTTCCATTGCGACGGGCGAATCTTCAACAATCAGAATTTTTGTAGGAGCCATGACGGGGTTATTGGGGGTATGTGGATTTGAGTAAGGAGTAAGGAGTAAGAAGTAGGGGTTTTATTGTTTACCCTAAAACCTAAAACCTAAAGCCGAATTAAACCAATCGATCGAGGGTATCGAGCAAGAGCTGTTGATCGAAATCACCTTTGGTGAGATAGGCATTGGCACCAGCTTGAAAACCACGATCGCGATCGGCGGCTTGTGAGAGTGTGGTAACCAGAACTACCGGGAGATTCTGGTATTCGGAGTGGCTGCGGATCTCGGTGGTGAGTTGCAGCCCGCCCCAGCGGGGCATCTCGACATCGGAGACGACGAGATCGAATTGTCCAGCTTGGAGGGTTTCCCAGCCCGCCAAGCCATCATTGGCGGCGGTGACTCGGTAACCTGCTCCTTGCAAAATTCGCGTCATCTGCGTCCGAATGACGAGGGAGTCTTCCACTAGCAGAATTGCTGGCGCGATCGCTTTGGCAATTGGTGTCGGCATACTGTTAGCTAACTGCGCGCCGAGGGCACTATCCCCTGCTGCTGTTGCGAACAGATCGATCGGGTTGAGTACCAAGCAGACTTCCCCAGTGCCCAAAATTGTCGAGCCAGCTAAGTGGGGGACATTTTTGAGCAGCGGGTGGGGAGCTTCGATCGTGACTAATTGCCGATCGTTGATGCGATCGACTAGTAGTGCCAGTTGTTGTCGCCCCGATTGGAGCAAAAGACAGGAAATCGAGTTGGGCGTACGGTTAATTTCGCCGGGGGAATTAGGCGCAATCG